>NZ_JBSVWS010000038.1:0-36739 GCF_054071155.1 Pseudomonas sp. SDO5532_S415
AGCGAGCCTGCTCGCGAAGGGGCCAGAGTGATCACTCCAACAATCAACAGACAAAAAAAGGCCCGCATCTCTGCGGGCCTTCTTGTTTACCTCGGTATTACTCAGCCCCGACGACGGGCCAGCGCGTCAATACGCTCTTCCAGCGGCGGGTGGCTCATGAACATACGGGCGAAGCCCTGTTTGAGGCCACCGTTGATGCCGAAGGCATTCAGGGTGTCAGGCATGTGCACAGGCAGGCCTTGTTCCGCACGAAGGCGTTGCAGGGCGCCGATCATCGCGGCGGTACCGGCCAGGTTTGCACCGGCTTCGTCGGCACGGAATTCCCGTTTGCGCGAGAACCACATCACGATGGCGCTGGCCAGGATACCCAGGACCAGTTCGGCGAAGATGGTCGCCACGTAGTAGGCGATACCCTGGCCTTCTTCGTTCTTGAAGATCACCTTGTCGACAAAGTTGCCGATGATCCGTGCGAAGAACATCACGAAGGTATTCACCACGCCCTGGATCAGCGCCAGGGTCACCATGTCGCCATTGGCCACGTGACCGATTTCGTGGGCCAGAACGGCTTTCACTTCATCCGGCGAGAAACGCTCGAGCAAGCCCTGGCTGACCGCGACCAGTGCGTCGTTCTTGTTCCAGCCGGTGGCGAAGGCGTTTGCCTCGTAGGCCGGGAAAATCCCGACTTCGGGCATCTTTATCCCGGCTTCCCGGGACAGTTGCTCGACGGTTTGCAACAGCCATTGCTCGTGACGAGTGCGTGGCTGGGTAATGATCTGGGTGCTGGTGCTCATCTTCGCCATCCACTTGGAGATGAACAGCGAGAACAGGGAACCGGCGAAACCAAAGACCGCACAGAAAATCAGCAGCTGATTGAGGTTGAGATCAACCCCGTTGGCCGCCATGAACCCGTTGAAGCCGAAAAGGCTCAGGGTGATGCTGGCAATCAGCACGACCGCCAGGTTAGTGGCCAAAAACAGCAGGATGCGCATCATGGTTGTAGAAATCTCCTTATGCTAAAGATGTAGCGTACTGCGGGGTATATAAGGTGCTGCACCGGGGTATTCAACCGGGTGACTATTTCAAACTGTGTCCTACGGCAATAGCTTAGCTGCTTGCAGGGCATTTCTGATATTGAACAGGGAAGTCTTTGTAGGACCCATGGGTGGTGCAGACCCCGCAGTTACTAGGCGAGAAACGCTTCTGTGTGGTGGGGCAGGGGCTGAGGCTGCGAGAGTCCGCAAGGTACAAACATGTGTTGCTGAATGAATCACCGTGCGACGAGTGTGGGCGTCGCACGGTGAGGTCACATTACTGGCGATAGGATTTGAGGAAGTTGCCGATGCGGCCGATGGCCATGTCCAGGTCATCGACCCGTGGCAGGGTCACGACGCGGAAGTGATCCGGCCATGGCCAGTTGAAGGCCGTGCCTTGCACCACCAGCAGCTTCTCGGAGAGCAACAGGTCGAGGACGAATTTCTCGTCGTTGTGGATGGGGCAGACCTTCGGGTCGATGCGCGGGAACGCATAGAGCGCACCCATCGGCTTGACGCAGCTGACGCCCGGAATGTCGTTGAGCAGCTCCCAGGTGCGGTTACGCTGTTCCAGCAGGCGCCCTGGCGGCAGCACCAGATCGTTGATGCTCTGATAGCCACCCAGCGCGGTCTGGATCGCGTGCTGGCTCGGCACGTTGGCACACAGGCGCATGTTGGCCAGCATGTCGATGCCCTCGATGTAGCTCTGGGCGTGGTGCTTCGGACCGGAAATGGCGATCCAGCCGGAGCGGAAGCCGGCGACGCGATAGGACTTGGACAGACCGTTGAAGGTCAGGCACAGCAGGTCTGGCGCCAGGGAGGCGGTGCAGATGTGCACGGCGTCGTCGTACAGGATCTTGTCGTAGATCTCGTCGGAAAACACCACCAGGTTGTGCTGGCGGGCCAGTTCCAGCATGCCCAGCAGGACTTCTTTCGAGTACACCGCGCCGGTCGGGTTGTTCGGGTTGATGATCACCAGTGCCTTGGTGTTCGGGGTGATCTTGGCCTTGATGTCGGCCAGATCCGGCCACCAGTTGGCCTGTTCGTCGCACAGGTAGTGCACCGGGTTACCGCCCGACAGGCTCACGGCCGCGGTCCACAACGGGTAGTCCGGAGCCGGCACCAGCACTTCATCGCCGTTGTTGAGCAGGGCCTGCATCGACATCACGATCAGCTCGGAAACGCCGTTACCCAGGTAGATGTCTTCAATGCCGACGCCTTCCACCTGCTTTTGCTGGTAGTACTGCATCACGGCCTTGCGCGCGCTGAACAGGCCTTTGGAGTCGCTATAGCCCTGGGCGGTCGGCAGGTTGCGGATGACGTCCTGGAGGATTTCATCCGGTGCTTCGAAACCAAAGGGCGCCGGGTTGCCGATATTCAGCTTGAGGATGCGATGGCCTTCCTCTTCCAGGCGTTTGGCGTGCTTGAGCACCGGGCCGCGAATGTCGTAGCAGACGTTGGCGAGCTTGTTCGATTTGCTGACCTGCATGGCGATGTGTTCCCGAAAATGAACGATCCAGGCGGCGTGTGAACAACCGTACTGGGAATCCTGCGTAATCACACAGGCCTGACGCCTTGAGAGGCAGCACTCATAAATCCGTTTGAATGCGCGTGGTCTGGCTGCCAGACTGGCGTTTGACGAGGCGCAATCATACGTGCCGCCTGATCCGTGGAAAAGGTACAGATCGGGCTTTTTCAGCCGCCGAGGTGTGATGATGGAAAAGTTGGAAAAAACCCTGGAAGAATGGAAAGCCATGCTCGACCCCGAGCAATACAACGTGTGCCGGCTCAAGGGCACCGAACGCCCGTTCTCCGGCAAATACAACGACAGCAAGGTCGACGGCATCTACCACTGCATCTGCTGTAACGAGCCGCTGTTCGATTCCAAGACCAAATTTGATTCCGGCTGCGGCTGGCCGAGCTTCTATGCGCCGATTGGCGACAGTGCCATGACTGAAATCCGTGACGTCAGCCACGGCATGATCCGCACCGAAGTGGTCTGCGCCAAATGCGATGCGCATCTGGGTCATGTGTTCCCGGATGGCCCGCCGCCCACCGGCCTGCGCTACTGCATCAACTCGGTATGCCTGGACCTGGTACCGCGCGGATAACACGCCCTCTGTAGGAGCGAGCTTGCTCGCGATGGGATAGAGACCAACGCGGGGCACCCGGCTCCCCGCGTTATCGTTGACGATCATCGCGAGCTCGCTCCTACACTGAGGAGGCGTCCGATAATATAAATTGCACACAATTCAATTGCTCGCTATGTTTGGTGCATATCCCCGAATTCGGAGCCTTCACCATGAGCGACAAGCTGCTAAGCATCCCGTGCACCACCATCAAGGGCGAGCAAAAGACCCTGGCGGATTTCGCCGGTAAAGCCGTATTGGTGGTCAACACCGCCAGCAAATGCGGTTTCACCCCTCAATACAAAGGTCTCGAAGAGCTGTGGCAGACCTACAAGGATCAAGGCCTGGTGGTGCTGGGCTTTCCCTGCAATCAATTCGGCAAGCAGGAGCCAGGTAATGAAGGGGCGATCAGCGAGTTCTGCGAGTTGAACTACGGCGTCAGTTTCCCGCTGTTCAAAAAGATCGAGGTCAATGGTGCCGGTGCCCATCCGCTGTTCGTGCAACTGAAAAAACGTGCACCGGGTGTGCTTGGCTCCCAGGGCATCAAATGGAACTTCACCAAGTTCCTGATCGGCAAGGACGGTCAGCTGGTGAAACGTTTCGCTCCGGCGACCAAGCCGCAGGACCTGAGCCGCGAGATCGAAGCCCTGCTCAAATGAACACCTTGTCCGTCGATTCCCTGAACCTCGACAGCCAGCTCTGCTTCAAGCTGTACGCCGCTTCCCGGGCGGTGATCCGGGCCTACAAGCCGATGCTCGATCAACTGGGCCTGACCTACCCGCAATACCTGGCGATGCTGGTGTTGTGGGAATGGCAGGCGTCAGCGCCGGAGCAACCGACCGTGAAGGCTCTGGGTGAGCGCCTGGCGCTGGACTCCGGCACGCTGACACCTTTGCTCAAGCGACTTGAGCAACTGCAATTGGTCCAGCGTCAGCGTTCGGCCCGGGATGAGCGTGAGGTGCACTTGAGTCTGTCGCCAAGCGGCCTGGCATTGCGCGATCAGGTCGGGCCGTTGAAAGCGCGGCTACTGTGCGACAGCGGGGTGGATCTGGATCGCCTGAATGAGCTGCGCGACGGACTGGATCACCTGTTGGGGCAAATCAAGGCACTGTCGTAACGGGAATCCAGACGTCCAGCAGCGCGGCGAGCTCTTCCCGGCGAAAGGGTTTGGCCAGGTAGTCGCTCATGCCCGCCGCACGGCAACGTTCGCGTTCTTCGGACATGGCGTTGGCGGTGAGGGCGACGATGGGCAATTGCGGCCAGCGTCCGCTGCGGCGGATTTGCCGACTGGCTTCATAGCCGTCCATCACTGGCATGTTGCAGTCCATCAACACCAGATCGAATTCGCTGTCTTCCAGATGATCCAGTGCCTCGACACCATGGGCCGCGACGATCACCTCGCACCCGAGTTTGCCGAGCATGCCCTTGGCCACCAGTTGGTTGACCGGATTGTCCTCGACCAACAGCACTCGTGCACGACGCTGCGGCGATTGGGTGTCGATCCGGATGTCATCGATGGTGGCGATTTCCGGTTGCAGGACGCGGCGCAAGGTCTGGTGCAGCGCATTGCGTGCCAAGGGGCGTGCCTGTTGCTGCAAGGGGGCGAGGGCGTTGGCTTGTTCGCTGGGCATGAAGCTGCCGTAGGCAGTCACCAGTAGAATCGGCGCGGTGCAGGTGGGGCGCAGGTTGAACAGGCATTCAGGGCAATCGGTAATCAGTATATCGGGATGCAGGCCGATCAACGGGTCGTCGATGGCGCGTTGCTGATAGTCCAGCCCCCAACCGGGCAATACGCTGCCCAGCAGTTCGGCCAGGCCGCTGCTGGCGGCGGTGATGGCGATGACCTTGCCCTTCAAGGACGGAGGGACCAGGGAACGGGTGTGGCGGGGCAGTGGCAGTTGCGCGCAGAACTGGCTGCCGAAACCCGCTTCCGAGCTGATGGTCAGGCGTCCTTGCATGGCTTCGCAAAGGTTGTAGGTCAGGGCCAGGCCCAGTCCGGTACCACCGAATTGCCGGGTAATCCCGGCACCGGCCTGGGTGAAAGGCTGGAAGATCTTGACCTGGGCGTCCTGGGGGATACCGATGCCCGTGTCGCAGACCTCGATTCTGACGCCATCACCGAATGTCGAAAGGCGCACATCGACCCGCCCGAAACGGGTGAACTTGAGCGCATTGGACAGCAGGTTGCTGACGATCTGCCGGACCCGGGTCGGATCGCCGAGCACCAGTGCCGGAAACTGCGGATCGATCAGGCAGGTCAGTTCGACACCCGGCGCCGCGTTCTGCGACAGCAGGTTGGCGGTGTCTTCGATCAGCGAACCCAGGTCGAACGGGATGTGTTCGAGTTCGAGTTGACCGGCATCGAATTTCGACAGATCGAGAATATCGTTGAGCAACTCCACCAGTACCTTGCCCGAGTCATGGGCAATGGCCAGTTGTTGCTGTTGCTCTGCGTTCAGCGGACCGTCCAGGGACAGCGCAATCATTCCCAGCAGACCATTGAGCGGCGTGCGAATTTCATGGCTCATGTTGGCCAGGAACACCGAGCGCGCTTCGGCCATGTCCAGGGCGGTGCTGCGAGCGACTTCCAGTTCCTGATTGGATTGACTGAGGCGGGCGTTGATCGCCTTGAGTTCGGCGGTGCGCGCCGAAACGATGTTTTCCAGTTGGCTGAGGTAATCGGTCAGGCGGTTTTCTGCGTTGCGTCGCTGCTGGATTTCGGTGGCGACATTTTCAAATTGCTGGTTGGCGACTTTCACCAGCACACCGATCTCATCGTTGGCGTGTCCGGCCGGACATTCCAGAGCGGTCGGTTCAGCGTTGCGCGAGTCGCGGCCACTGAGCTCGCGAATAACCCGCACCAAGGGTTTGGTCAGCATCACATAGAACAGTGCCAGCAGCAGGCCGGTCAGGATCAGGCTGCGGGCAAAGCCGTTGAGCAGGGTCACTTCGGCGCGACGCAGGAACCGGTAGCCGAATGAATAAGTGTCGACGTCCAGTTGCAGCGTGCCGAGGGATTCGCTTGGCAAATGGTCCAGATAGAGGCGGTCTTCGAACTGCCGGTCGGCGCCGAACAGCAGGTCGCTGAGCACGCGATAGCCGCTTTGCTGGCCGGGGCGCTTGACGTTGGCCAGCACGTTGCCGTTGTTGTCGGTCAGTTTCGCACCGATGATCGCCGGTGAACGCAACAGGCCCAGGGTCAGTTCCTGCGCGAGCTCGGCGTCGATGTTATAGGCGATGCGTGAGGCCGGGTTGTGGCTGATTTCCAGCAAAGACAGGATTTCACGGTTGATGGAGGCGTCTTCACTGGCATAATCGATGCCTATTTGCAGCAGGCTGAGCAGCGTGCCGAGAATAAAGCCGACCAGCACGGTTAGCCGGGCTTGCTTGTAAGACAGCCGGTTGGTGAACTTGATATCCATGGGGTGCTGGATCACTTCCGTTTCCCTTCGCTGCTCAAGCATAGCCGATCATGCACGGATGCCGATGTTCTCGCGAGCCCTTGTACCAGGGGCCTGGCCCGGTCATCAAACGCTGTGTTTTGTCGCTGTATCGCCATCATTACTGTGAACGTGCCCGAGGAGGAGACGTGGATTCCCGATTGAATGCTTTTCTTGAACGCGCCGATGCCGTTCTGGCCCGTATCGAACCGCTGCTGCCCACCCCTCGGCAAGCCATCGACTGGACAACCTGCCTGGCTGCACGTTGGCAGCGTGAAGGGCGCAGCGGTTTCCTGCTGCCGCTGCAGGTCAGTCTCGACATGCGTCTGTCCGACCTGATCGGCGT
This sequence comes from Pseudomonas sp. SDO5532_S415, assembly GCF_054071155.1. NCBI lineage: Bacteria > Pseudomonadati > Pseudomonadota > Gammaproteobacteria > Pseudomonadales > Pseudomonadaceae > Pseudomonas > Pseudomonas sp. SDO5532_S415. The sequence continues at coordinate 6,947 of NZ_JBSVWS010000038.1, forward strand.
CGACCGGCAAGTGGAACAACTGGGACGCAATACCCAACAGTTTCTCGATGGCATGCCGGCCAACCATGCCTTGCTCTGGGGCTCGCGCGGCACCGGTAAATCCTCGCTGGTCCGTGCCTTGCTTGCCGAGCACGCCGTCGGCGGTTTGCGCCTGATCGAAATCGAGCGCGATCACCTGGCGGACTTGCCTCGGGTGGTCGAACAAATCGCCAAACTGCCCCAGCGCTTTGTGTTGTTCTGCGATGACCTGTCGTTCGAGTCGGGTGAAGGCGATTATCGCGTACTCAAAAGTGTACTCGACGGTTCCCTCGAACAGGCACCGGATAACGTGTTGTTGTACGCCACTTCCAACCGTCGCCACCTGGTACCGGAAAAGGAAAGCGATAACGAAAACTGGAAAAGGGTCGATGGCGAATTGCACCCCAGCGAGGCGGTGGAGGACAAGATCGCCCTGTCGGATCGCTTCGGCTTGTGGCTGTCGTTCTATCCATTTACCCAGGAACACTTTCTCAACGTCGTCGAACACTGGATCGGCCAACTGGCCGACAAGGCCGGCCTCGAATGGCAACGCACTGAAGAGCTGGACATCCTCGCGGTGCGCTGGGCCACGGGGCGAGGCAATCGTAACGGACGTTGCGCGTATCAATTTGCCCGCTATTGGGTCGGGCTGAAACTGTTGGAGCACAAGGCATGATCGATTTACAAAAGAGCGGCCAAGGCCTCGAAGGTTACGGCATGCTGCACGCGCAGCTTGAGTCGCTGTTGGCGGACGAGCGCGATTTCATCGCCAACGCCGCGCAGTTTTCCGCATTCCTGTTCAATCAGCTCGATGACCTGAACTGGGCCGGTTTCTACCTCAATCGCAACGAAGAACTGGTGCTGGGTCCGTTTCAGGGGCAAATCGCCTGTGTGCGGATTCCGTTCGGTCGAGGCGTGTGCGGGACCGCAGCGGCGACCTTGCAAACGCAATTGGTCGAAGACGTGCACGCATTCCCCGGGCATATCGCCTGTGACAGTGCGTCGAACAGCGAACTGGTGGTGCCGCTGGTCAAGAACGGTCGCCTGATCGGTGTGCTGGACCTCGACAGCCCGAAACTGGCGCGGTTCACCGCGCAGGATCAGGCGGGTATCGAGCAACTGGCGGCGATTTTCCTGCGCCTGACCGATTGCTGATTGCCGATTCAAGCTCACGCCGACAGGCCGGCCTTGATCAGCAGGCCTGACGGATCTACCGCATCGATCTGCTGTGGATCAAGGAAGCGTTCGGCGTACCGCAGGTAGATGTGCGTCTTGATGAACAGCCTGAACAACTCCGGGTCGATGTGGGCATCCCGGCACATGGTGGCCATGATGCCCAGTGCTTCGCTCAAGGACTTGGCTTTCTTGTAGGGCCGGTCGGCGGCGGTCAGTGCTTCGAAAATATCGGCAATCGCCATCATCCGTGCCGGCAGGCTCATCTCCTCACGCTTCAAGCGTTTGGGGTAACCGGTGCCGTCCATTTTTTCGTGGTGACCGCCGGCGATTTCCGCAACGTTGCGCAGATGGCCGGGAAACGGCAGGTGGCTGAGCATCAGGATTGTCTGCACGATGTGGTGATTGATGATGTAGCGCTCTTCGCGGGTCAATGTGCCGCGACTGATGCTCAGGTTGTAGAGTTCGCCGCGGTTGTACTTGTAGCGAGGTACATCGAGTTTGAAACCCCAGGGATTGACGGGCGCGATCAGTTCGGCTTCGGCGCGTTCGAACAGGTGCTCGGGCTTGTCCGCCAGCAGCGATTCGGTGACCGGCAGTGTCGGTTCCGGGGTACGGGCCTGACGCCGGTTCTCTTCCCAGGAAACACCCAGCCGGTCATCCAGGGTTCGCGTCCAGGTGCGTTGGCCGACGCTGCGCAGGCGTTGCAGATCGCTTTCGGCCATGGCCTCGCCACCGAGATTACAGCGGGCAATGAAAGCAAAATCATCGTCCAGCCCTAACAGCGTGGCATCACGCTGCTGCGCCAGGTCTTGTTCGTCGCCACCTTGGGCGACCGCTTGCCAGTAACTGACCCAGGCATCGCGCTTGAGCACTTCGAAACGGGTGCGGATTTCGTGGATGCGGTCGTTGAGGGTTTCCAGTTTCGTGGCTTTATCAACGACGTATTCCGGTGTGGTGATCTTGCCGCAGTCGTGCAGCCAGGCGGCGACGTGCAGCGCCTCCCATTCATCATCGGTGGGTTGATAGCTGCTGAAAGCCGGATCTTTGCTGGCTGCAGCGGCCTGGGCGAGCATCAGCGTCAGGGCGGGCACACGCTGACAATGCCCGCCGGTGTAGGGGCTCTTGGCGTCAATCGCACCGGCCAACAGCTTGATGAACGCGTCCAGCAGTTGTTTTTGCCGGTCTTGCAAGCGCTGGCTTTCGATGCTCACCGCGGCCGCACCGGACACGGCCTGCAAAAACGCAATGCGGTCCGGGCGAAGTTTTTCCAGGTCACTCTGGTTGCCGCTGTCAGCCAGCAGAAACACCAGCAGGCCCACGGTGTCGTTATGACGATTATGCAAGCGGATGCCGATCAGATGAACCCGCGGGCATTCCAGTGCCAGCAGCACTTTTTGCAAATCCCCCGCCTGCTCGAAACCGAGATTGCTGACGACATTGTCAGCGCTCGACAACTGCTGCAACCAGGCGGGGCTCTGCGGGTCTTGAATCGAGTGGGCCTGAATGCCGAATGACGACAGGGCTTGCGCGGTATCGTTGATGACCAGGCCGTGGGGTTCCATGCGATCGCCGTCGCCTTCGCGCAAGTAGATCAGACCGGCCTGGGCCTGGCCGATTTTCACGGTTTCAAACAGCACCCGTTGCAGCAATGGGGCGAATCGGGTTTCGGCGCTCAGACTGTCGGTGATCTGGAAGAAGCTCGCCAGGGTGTCTTTCATGCGCGCCATCGACACGCTCAATTGGTCGACTTCGAGTACTGGAGAGCGACGGGACAGCGGAAAATTGAAATCGAAACTGCGAATCGCATCCGCTTCCTGCACCAGTGCGCGCAGGGGCTTGACCAGCATCCGCGAGGTCAGCCAACCCAGCGGTATGCACAGCAGCAGCGTTGCCAGGGTAATCAGTGCGCCTTGCCAGCGCATGCGGTAGGCATCGACGAGCAACTCATCTTCCGGCACCAGCAAGGCCAATTGCAGCCCCGTGGGGCCACCTTCCTGCATGCTGCTACGGGCCACGATCCATTGGCGACCGCCGGCATTCAGGCGATTGCCTTCAAGAGGGTTATTGAGCAGTGCCTTCAGGCTGGGGTTCAGGTCGGCGGCCTTGATCAGATGGGCGGTCTGATCGTCGATGATCAGCCGGCTGGCGTCGGGGTAGGCGACGGCATTGCCTTGGGCATCGAACAGCACGATCTCGGTGGCGGGCGTTACCACGTGTTTGGCCAGGGTGGCACTGAGTTCGGCCAGGGTCAGGTCCGCGCCTATCACGACCTGATCGCCACCGCGCCGTGCCAGGGTGGTGCCGACATTGTGGGTGGAGAAGAAGACATAGGGTTCGGTGGTGATCTGATCGTTGTCGCGGCTGGCGCCGGTAAACCAGACACGGCTACGCGGATCGTAAGTGTCGTCGGGGTGCTCCTGGCGGCTGATGAAGGCCAGGTTTCGGTCGAAAAACAAGGATTGCGAGTGCACCTGGCCGCTGCCGTTTCGCTCAATGCTCCATATTTGATAAGCCGCGCTCTCGGGGGCTTTGAGCAGGGTTTTCAGATCGACGGTCCGCAGAGGGCGAACCATGAAAAATTCACCATTGCCGTAGCCCAGGTACAGCGACGCCAGATCAGGGTTGTCGGTGAGCGACTGGCTGAAGGGTTTGAGCAGCGCCAGGCGTTGCTCAAGGTCCGGCGCGTGAACAGCGGGGTTGAGGATCTGCAAGCTCAACAGGTGGCGAATCGGTTCGTAGGTCGCTTTCAGATCGAGGCGGACATCCTGCTCGATACGATTGAAGAGCTTCTCGCTGCTGGACAGAATGATTTGTGTGGTTTGCCGATAATTGAAAATGCCCAATACCACCCCGGTCAGTAACAGCAGGAAGGTAAACATCACGCTGATATGAACGTGCAGGGGAAACCGCCGTTGATCCGGACGCAGTGGGCTGGGCATGCAGGTCCCTCCGAGATGGTTAACACACTGCTCAGCGTCCAAGCATAGTTAAGCCTCTGTCATTCTGCTTTCGTCGTCGTGCCCGATCTGTTGCAGCAATGCCCGGTCCAATTCCAGCAAGGCGCGCTCCACTGCCGAGCAACATTCGGCCACTTTGTCGGGGTGGAAGGTGTCGCGGCAGATGGTTTCGAGCGCCTCGCAACTGTCGATCAATCGAGCGGCCTGGGCGATCCGGGCGGCCCCCTTGATTTTGTGGGCGATGTCGATAAAGGCCTGTGGGTCTGTGGAACCGCAGAGCGCCAGCAATGCCTGGCGGTCCAGCCGGTTGCTGTTGAGCAATTCAGTCAACAGGCGCTGGTTCAATACCGGGTTGCCACCGGTCAATTGCTGCAGCCCTTCCAGGTTGAAGGCTGGTGACAGGGCAGTCGGCGCTACGCCTTCCACCCATTGGCTCAATGCGGTCAGGGTCAGGGGCTTGAACAGGCAGTCATCCATCCCGGCCTGCTTGCATCGTTCTACTTCTTCCGGTTGTGCGTTGGCGGTGAAGCCGAGGACCGTGCAGGGCGGCTGTCGAGTCTGTTTTTCATGTCGGCGAATGGCGCGGGCCAACTCGTATCCATTCATGACCGGCATGTTGCAATCGGCAATCACCAGATCGAACACTTCGGCTTTCCACGCTTCGAGTCCAGCCTGACCCTCTGCCGCGACGCTGAATCGATGACCCAGGAACTCCAATTGCTGGCACATGAGCAAGCGATTGGCCGCATGATCATCGACCACCAGAACGTTCAATGGGGCTTTCGCGGCGCGGATCTGTGTTTCAGTTTTTCCCACCCGGCATTTATCTGGCAGTGTCGGCAGAAGCAGTGACATCTGTACTTGCGTACCGACACCTGGCCGACTGCTCAATTGCAGGCTGCCGCCCATCAATTCGCACAGGTTGCGGCTGATCACCAGGCCGAGCCCGGCACCGCCGCGAGCCGTCTGCCCGGCGTTATCGGCCTGGGCGAAGGGTTCGAACAGGCGTTGTTGATCATCGAAGCTTATCCCGGTGCCGGTGTCCTCGACCCGCAACTGCATCTGCACCTGATCGGGCCTGGCCGTCGGACGCAGCTCGACGGCAATCCTCACCTGACCCTGCTCGGTAAACTTGATGGCATTACTGACCAGATTGGACAGCACCTGCTTGAAGCGCAGCGGGTCCAGCAGGACATCGACGGGCGGATTGACGGGGCTGAAATCCAGTATGAGTTCGAGCGCTTTCTGCCGGGCCAGGCCGTCGAAGATCCGTACCACCGACGCGACGATTTCCCGCGGGTCGACGCGTTCCGGGCTCAGGCTCAAGTGCCCGGATTCAATGCGCGCGATGTCGAGTATGTCGCCGATCAGTTCCAGCAGATCCTTAGCCGAGTTGTACGCCACATCGATGGCCGGGCGGTCAGGGTGGTTGTGTTCAATTCGCTTGAGCGTCAGTTCGAGCATGCCGATGACCGCATTCATCGGTGTGCGGATCTCATGGCTCATTGTGGCCAGAAACGTGCTCTTGGCCCGGTTGGCTTCATCGGCGCGCTCTTTGGCGCAACGCAGGTCATCGAACAGTTGCCGGCGTTCGCTGATGTCGATCCAGCCACCGATGATGCCTTGCACTTCACCGCTTGAGTCGCGGTAGGGAAGAATCCAGTGATAGATCGTCAATCGACGGCCGCCGATATGCAGGGGGCGGTCGACAATCAACGGCCTGCCCTCAGCCACGACACGCTGGTAGTCGGCTTGATATTCCCTGGCCTCGAAGGCATTGCTCAAGGTACCGTGAATGACGCTTTTGCCGATGACGTCTTCGCGTCTGGCGTTGAACGCTTGCAGGTAACTGTCATTGCAGCTTTGCAGCAAGCCCTGACGATCACGCACGTAAATCGGGTGAGGCGTGCCGTTGACCAGCGAGCGCATGAATTCGAATTGGTCGTTCAATGCGCGTTCGGCAGCCTTGCGTTGATTGATCTGGCGCCGCATGTAGGCGTTCCAGGCTACGGAGATCAGTAACAAAACGCTGGCACCGATGACAATTTGGTAGAACAGCCGGTGATAGTTGCGCCAGGTGCTTTGCGAGGACGCCGAATAGCCCCGCCAGCGGCTGTTGATGATGCCCAGCTCCTCCGGCGCAATACTCAGTAGTGCCTTGTTGAGGATGTCATGGAGCTCATCGGCCTCACGATTGGTCGCCAGGGAAAAGGCTGCCTGCTCGGTCCCGATGGTGGTACTGATCTGCAGGATATGTTCGAACAGTCGCGATGAAATGAAGTAGTTGGCAATCACCAGTGAGTTCACCGTTCCCTCTACCTGCCCCTCGGCGAGCATTTCCACGGCACTGAAAGTGTCAGGGGTTTCGATGAGCTTTATGTGTGGGAACTCGCTGCGCAGATAAGCCATCAGTGGATGACCTTGGGCGATGGCCAGGCTTTTGCCCTGCAACTGCGTCAGGTTGCCGGGGCTGTCCGCAGCCTTGCGCGTCAGCAGGACATAGGAGTTTTGCAGATAAGGACGGCTGAAATTCAGCAGGGTCTCCCGTTGGGCGCTGGGTAGCAGTGCAGCAATCAGGTCGGCCTCGCCGTTCTGGATCCGCTGGATCATTTCGCTATCGCTGCGGCTGCGCTGGATATCAAAGCGTAAACCGGTGCGCAATCTGATCAGTTCGAGTAGATCGGCGGCAACACCCCGAAAGTTGCCGGCGCTGTCGAAAAATGTCAGCGGCGCGAACGCCTCGTTGACCACCACGCGTACCACCGGATGTTGCGCCAGCCAGCGTTCCTCGTTGTAGCTGAGCTCCAGTTTGTGATCGGTGAGCAAGATGTCACTGCCGGCACTCCAGCGTTTGGCAATGTTTTCTCGCACGCTGGTGGGGATGGCCATTAGCATGGAATTGATGATGCCAAGCAGTTCAGGATTGTTCTGGCGCACCGCGAAGCTGAAACCGTGAGCTTCGTGTTTGCCGAAGTTGGCCATGCGGATGTTGTTCAGGTACCCCTTGTTGATCATGTAGTGGGTGGAGATGGTATCGCCGAGAAACACGTCAGCCTGGTCGAAGGCGACGGCATTGATTGCATTCTGGTAAGAGGGGTAGGACGTGATGATTGCCTTGGGATACAAGGCCTTGACCTCCTCCAGCGGCAAGTAGTGATACACCATGCTCAGGCGCATGCCGGCAAGGCCATCGGTCAGGGATCTTGTTTCGCCTTCGCGGGTCACCAGGACCGGTTGATCGACGGCGTAGGGCATGGACAGTACGATTTTGGCATTGTGCGCTTCGAAACCGTTGGCACTGCCGAGCAGATCGACCTCACCGTTTTCAAGCGCTTCAATGGCGTCCCCCCGGGATGCAAAGCGCTGAACCCTGATGGGTAAACCGGTGACTTTGCCGAGGATTCCCGCATAGTCGGCGGTGAAACCTTCATAGTCGTGGCCGCTGAGGGTCAGGTCGAAGGGCGGATAATCCGGCGCTGAGGTGCCAAGGATCAGTTCCTGTTTGCTCTTGAGCCACTGCTCTTGTGAGGGGGCCAGCTGGATTTCCAGTTGCCCGGCGGTCGAGCGGCTCAGCAAGGCGTAGTTATCGCTGCTCGGTGCCGCGAGCAATGAAGTACTCAGGCCAATACCCACGGCCGTCAGTATCAAAAAGTCCATCAAGCGACTGGGCATCCTGCTTCTCACACCAATGCGTTGCGTTTTGCCATTTCGATGAGTTCAACCAGAGACTTGGCCTTGAGTTTTTGCATGAGACGTTTTTTATAAGTGCTGACAGTCTTGTTGCTCAGAAACATGCCCTTGGCAATTTCCTTGTTAGTGCGACCTTGTGCAAAAAGTTGCAATACCATCAGTTCCCGGTCGTTGACAGACTTGAACAGTTCCAGCTCGGCGCAACGTGCCTCGTCACCGCGCATCGGATTCAGTGCCTCGCTCGGGAAGTAGTTGTAACCCGACAATACTGCCTTGATGGCGCTGACCAGTTCGCTGAGGTCCTCCTGCTTGCAGACATATCCCGAAGCACCGGATTGCATGCAACGAATACCAAAAAGTGTCGGGCACTGCGCGGTGAGCACTAACGTTTTCAAGGGGGTACTCATTGCGTTGAAACGGGCCAGCACTTCCAGGCCATCGAGTTTGGGAATGCTGATGTCAAGAATGACCAGGTCAGGCATGCACTCGCGAACCATCTGCATGGCATCGACCCCGTTGTCAGTTTCACCGACGACTTTATAGCCTTCGTGTTCAAGCAGCATGCGAACGGCAAGTCGGATGACAGGGTGATCGTCGACAATAAAAACGGAGTTCATAACAAAATCCCATGCGAACTGAAATAAAGGGCGAACCTTAGCTCAGATAGTGGATGTGACGTATGAACTGACGTACCTGTAGCAGCAATATAGGAATGTTCCTACAAGCGAAAAAGAATAGGCTTACGCATCAACTAGGATTTTTATAAGGAAGGACGAAAGTTGTTTTTGTTCTGTTGGATTATTGGTGAGGTGATTTTTGAGCTTGCTGTTGAATTTAAACTCGATTTTTGCTGTGGTTTTTCAAAGGCGCTGAAGTCAATAGTTGTATGAATTCGGTTTGTTTCAACGGCTTGACCAGATAACCGAGCAGTGGAAGATCATGAATGTTTGCCATGTTTTCAAGTCCATCCAGTTCATCCTGTGTCAGGCTGCTTAAAAGGATCGCTTGTTTGATCATGCCGCGACGACTGGCGAACCTGACCAGTTCAATGCCGGAGATATCGGGCAGACATTGATCGCACAAAAGAATATCAAAAGGTTGTTCGGCATCCAGCATTTGCTGCAAGGCGCCCTGGGCACAGTCAGTCGTGGTCAACCGGGTGAAACCGTAACTCTCAAGCAGGTATTGAGTAGCCCTGAGCTGAAATGGATGATCTTCCACCAGCAATATGCGCAGATTGTCTTTGATCATATTATTCACGCTTCTTTTATTTGAGCAAAGTAGACGTGATTGTTTCGTGTCAATGCCGGGTAATCGATCAGTTCGCTCGACATTATCTGTAGGGGGATTCAGCGGGTGTTGAATGCACTTGCTTTTGACGGGGGGCTGAACGGCCATCACGGGCGGTGAGATGGCCGGTCAACAGCACTCGTCAGTGACTTGAGCGCCCCGTCATCTCCAGCGCCATGTCGCTGGCGTAGCTGTCCGTCATACCGGCGATGAAATCGATCATTCGCAGAAATGACGTGTGCAGCGGGGCGTGGGGATCAGGTGCATTATTGCCCAGCAGATCGAGAACCCGTCGGCTCTTGAAGGAGGGCGTGCGACCGTTGTGTTGTTCGAGCGCTGCGCCACAGAAGGCGTTGAGCAAAATTTCCAATGTGGTATAGGCGCCGATTTCGTGCAGGGTCTTGCGCTTGTCCTGGAAGATTTTTTTGCGTGCCATGTCTTTTGCATTCAGGACGCAACGTTTGGCCGGGCCGTGCATGTGTTCCACCAGATCGCCGGGCAGCGTACCGGCCAGCAAGGTGTCTTGCTGTTCGACAAAGGCGCGGGCTGCAGCATTGGTCAGGTGCTCAATGGCCTTGCCACGCAGGATGGCCAGTTTGCGTCGACGAGAATCCCCCGGGCCGAGTTGCCGATAGGTTTCCGGCAGATCGTCGCCTACCAGATCCAGCAGCAAGGACTCGACCTCTGCATATTCCAACAGCGCCATTTCCAGACCGTCCTCGAGGTCGATCAGCGCGTAGCAGATGTCGTCGGCGGCCTCCATCAGGTACACCAACGGGTGGCGCGCCCAGCGCTGTTCTTCGAGTTGCGGCAGGCCGAGTTTCTGGGCGATCTGTTCCAGCAACGGCAGTTCGCTCTGGTAGCAGCCGAATTTATGTTTCTTGTACCCCAGCGAGTCGGCATGTTTTGCCGTCCACGGGTATTTCAGATATGTGCCGAGGGTGGCGTAGGTCAGCCGCGTGCCACCATCGAATTGGTGATACTCCAGCTGGGTCAATACCCGAAAGCCTTGGGCATTGCCTTCGAAGTTGAGAAAATCGTTGCGTTCGGCTTCGCTCATTGCGTCGAGCCAGCCACGACCGGCGGCTTGCTGGAACCAATGACGAATCGCATCTTCGCCAGAGTGACCGAAGGGAGGATTGCCGATGTCATGGGCCAGACAGGCCGATTGCACCACCATGCCCAGGTCGCTGGGTTCGCACCAGTCAGGCAGGGCGCCGCGGATGGTTTCACCGACGCGCATGCCCAGCGAACGGCCGACGCAACTGACTTCCAGCGAGTGGGTCAGTCGCGTGTGGATATGGTCGTTGCTGGAGACCGGATGAACCTGTGTCTTGCGCCCGAGACGACGAAACGCCCCCGAGAAAATGATGCGGTCATGGTCTTTGTGGAAAGGACTGCGGCCGAGTTCTTGCGGGCTGTGCAGAGGCTTTCCGAGGCGTTCGCGAGTAAGCAGGGTGTGCCAATCCAAGGCGGGTACTCTCCGTCGGGTGACTTGAGGCTCTAGCTTCCCGGTTCGCGCGGGGACCTGCAAGGGGTACCAGGGGGATTCTCATTTGGTTTCCAGGTCGTGCTGGAGGGCTCGGGGTTATTGGCCTTTGCGGGATTAATCAATGTGGGAGCGAGCTCGCTCGCGAAAAACGCCCGGACAACGCGTCCATTCAGACAGGGCGCGTTATCGTTGACGTCCTTCGCGAGCAGGCTCGCTCCCACGGGGGATTGGGTGCGACCGCGAAAGTCAGGTCGGCTATCAGGCCGCCTCGCTTTGGTTTTGCTCCAGGTAACCCGCCATCACCCAATCAACAGCACTACCCTAAAGCCCAACCGCATCGATATCAATCAACAGCAACCGTTCGCCATCGTCAAAAAACTGCCCGGCGGTGAGGCAGTACTGATTGCTCGTGGCATCGCGATACGTGTTGGAAAGGGTCAATCGCCGTTCATCCCAGCCCTCCGCCAGCAGCTGATAGAAGTACGGTCGCCAGGACCAGTTGTGCCCCAGGTAACGATGGTCGGTGACCCAGCCGTTGTGGCGCCATTCCAGGTTTGGCGTCAATTGCGTACCGTGACGGTCGCATTGATAGAAGCGCAATAGCCACGGAAAGGCGTCCGGTTGCGGCAAGGCACTGGTCGGAGCGCGGGCCTGGGCCCAGGCCTGCAGGATTGTCATCAGCTCACTGAGTTGCTGGCGCATGATCATCAGACGTCCGCGTTCGGCCAGTTTCTGCTGAACATAACGCTGACGCAGTTGTGCGAAGCGCTCGACAAAGGCGTTGGTGGCAAAGAAATCTTCTTGCGCCCCGGCGAACAGAAAACCCTGCACGTAGCGTGAACCGCATTCCAGTGCAAAATTTAGCTGGGCATCGGTTTCCACGCCTTCGGCGATGATCCAGCAACCGCTCCTCTCTGCCATTTGCGCCAGGGCCTTGACCACATCGCTACTGGGTCCACCCAGTGCTGCCGCCTGGAATAAACGCATGTCGAGTTTGAGGATGTCCGGTTGCAGCGCCAGCACGCGATCGAGCTGTGAGTATCCGGCACCAAAGTCATCAATGGCGATCCGCGCGCCAGCTGAGCGGTAGCGAGCCACTACCTGGGCCAGGCGCTGAATATTGCCACCCAGTTCAGTGATTTCGAAAACGATTCGCTGTGGGTCAACATCATGTCTGCTCAATTGCTTGAGGCTCGGCAGGGGTTGGTCCGGGCGCAAGCGGCTGATCCATCGCGGAGAAATGTTCAGGCTGAGAAACCAGTCGTGGGGTGCCTCATGCAGTCGGCTCAAGGCGTTGTCGCGTAGCTGACGATCCAGGTGGCGCAGGGCAATGGCGTTGGTTCGAGGGTCGGCGAACAGCGGCCCTACCGATGCCAATTGACCATCGGACTGACGCAGTCGACCCAGTGCTTCGACACCTGCGATACGCCCGGTGGCGGTATCGATGAACGGCTGAAAGCAGGCGAGCGGTTGCCCGTCGATCACAAGGCCTCCTTGTCGATCTTGTTTTTGGATAAAGCCTGGTGACCGGGTAGGCACGCAGGGTTGAACCCCTCGATAAAGAGGTTCATCCCGTGGTATTGCAAGAATGTAGCCAGAAATGACAGCTCAGCGCTTGCGCGAAGAACCTTGCATCACCAGTTTGATCAGCGGCCCCAAGGTGGTACCGAGTTGGACCAGTTTGGTCAGGCTGCCCACACCGCCGCTTTTCGCTCCCTTGCCGGTCAGAAAACCCAACAGGGTCACCGCCGCCACGCCCCAGAGTGGAGCATGCTTGATACCAAAGCCGTCTTGCAGGTTTTGCGTCATCCCGCGGACACGCTGCAAGGGTTGCAGCAGTTGTGACGATTCGTGGCGGATTTCCTGGCGGTGCATTTCCATGCGCAGGCGGATCAGCGCCTTGCGCATTTCCGTGCGCGAACTGTTTCGAGGTAGTTCAGGCAGGTTCATGGCAACAAGCGCTCCCGGTCATTGGCCAGCTCTTCCAAAGTGCCGTGGAAGGGCGAGGACTCATCGAAAATGGCCGCTCTCAGGCGTATGCCGCAGTAGATTGCCGCGAGGGTGTAGAACACACAAAGGCCGATGATGGCCGCCAAGCGATAGGTGTCCCAAAACAGGATCAGCACCAATGTCGACAATCCCACCAGCAACAGCAGGGCGAACACCAGTGCCAGGCCAGCGAACAGCAACAGGCTGACGGTGCGGGCCTTTTGTTCCTGCAATTCGATGCCGAACAGCTCGACATGGCTGTGCAGTAATCCAAGCACGGCGGCACCCAGTCGCCGCGATGAGGAACTTGCGCCCGTCGTGGACGCGCCGAGTTCGTCGATTGCCATGATCAGCGCCGGGTTGCCAGCAGGCCGATAAGAAAACCAATGCCGGCGGCGATGCCGACCGATTGCCATGGGTTGGCCTGGACATAGTCCTCGGTAGCGGTGACAGCAGCCTTGCTGCGTTCGCGCAGCGAGTCCTCGGTCAGCTTCAAGGTTTCCCGTGCTCGCAGGAGACTGTCGTGGATCTGGTCGCGCAACTCATCGGCCTGGTCACCGGCCAGGGAAGCGGTGTGTTCCAGCAACCGCTCGGTGTCGCTGACCAGTGTCTGAAAATCGTTCATCAGGATTTCTTGAGCAGTCTTTGCCTTGGTACTGGCCATTGGTGATCTCCATAGGTGGCGTCTGAAACGTTCGAGTATGAGCCTTATGTGAAGGTTCAGTACAAATGACTGGTACAACTTTTGCTGTGTCGTGGTGCGCCAGCCTGCGCCGATGCGCTGTTGCCGGGCATGATTTACCCGAAACCCTGACTCAAACAATCAAAACCCGAGCAACAGTCCTGGTCGTGATCAGCTTTGACGAATTTTGTGCGCCAAAGCGGTTCATTGGACATGGCGCTCTCGACGCGAGGCGTCACAACTTGGTGCATGGATAGCTCGCGCGAACTGCTTTGGTGCCTTTTTCAGCCTTAAGGTCTGCCTAATCCATGGAAAATCTGCAAAGCGCTGTGGACAGTCTGGTCCATAGCTCCAACACGTTGTTCATTCTGATCGGTGCGGTCATGGTTCTGGCCATGCATGCCGGTTTTGCCTTTCTTGAAGTCGGTACGGTCAGGCAAAAAAACCAGGTCAATGCGTTGTCGAAAATCCTCAGTGACTTCGCCGTTTCGACCCTGGCCTACTTCTTTATAGGCTATTGGATCTCCTACGGGGTCACCTTCATGCAACCGGCAGCGGTGATCAATGCCGATCACGGGTACGGGTTGGTGAAGTTTTTCTTTTTGCTGACCTTTGCCGCGGCGATCCCGGCGATCATTTCCGGCGGCATCGCCGAGCGTGCGCGCTTCGTTCCGCAACTGTGCGCGACGGCACTGATCGTGGCGCTCATCTATCCCTTCTTCGAAGGCATGATCTGGAACGGCAACCTGGGTTTGCAAGCCTGGTTGCTGGAAAGCTTTGGCGCCGGTTTCCATGATTTTGCCGGTTCCGTGGTGGTCCACGCCATGGGCGGCTGGCTGGCGCTGGCAGCAGTGTTGCTGCTCGGGCCGCGCAATGGTCGCTATCGCGAAGGCCGCCTGGTGGCGTTCGCACCGTCGAGTATTCCGTTTCTGGCGCTGGGTTCGTGGATCCTGATCGTCGGCTGGTTCGGCTTCAACGTGATGAGTGCGCAAACCCTGCAAGGGGTCAGCGGGCTGGTGGCGGTGAACTCGCTGATGGCCATGGTCGGTGGTACGGTGGCGGCCCTGATTGTCGGCCGCAATGACCCGGGCTTTCTGCACAACGGCCCGCTGGCCGGGCTGGTGGCGATCTGTGCCGGCTCTGATCTGATGCACCCCGTGGGCGCGCTGGTGACAGGGGCGATTGCCGGGGCGCTGTTTGTCTGGTGCTTTACCGCCGCCCAGGTCAAATGGCGCATCGACGATGTGCTGGGGGTCTGGCCGTTGCACGGTCTGTGTGGTGTGTGGGGCGGAATTGCCTGTGGCATCTTCGGGCAGGGCGCACTGGGCGGTCTGGGCGGGGTGAGCCTGATCAGTCAGTTGATCGGCACGGCACTGGGCGTGGTCGTGGCATTGGTCGGCGGCTTTGCAGTGTACGGCGCGATCAAGGCGTTCCATGGTCTGCGGCTGAGCCAGGAAGAAGAGTATTACGGAGCGGACTTGTCGGTGCACAAGATCGGTGCTGTCAGCCAGGACTGAGTCGGGTCTGTCGTTGATTAATCATTGGCGACCCTGGCGCACCCGGACGCTCGACGGTTTTTCGGAGCGGGCCTAGAATAGTCACTCAAATTTTGTGGTTGAGCGCTCATGCTTCCTGAATGTCAGCTATTCGGCACCCTGGGGTGCCATCTCTGTGAAGTCGCCGAAGCCATGCTGATGGAATTTGTCGAGCGCGGTCTGCTGGTGGAACTGGTGGACATTGCTGACGACGAAACATGGTTCAAGTCTTACAGCCTGCGTATTCCGGTGTTGCGTCGAGTGGATACGGGGGCTGAACTGGGCTGGCCCTTCGGGTCCGACGAGGTAGTGGCTTTCCTGCGTTAACGGGTTTTGGTGAGGGCGGGGTTCCGCCGGTCGAACTTTGCGATTGATCCCCTTGGCTTAGATGCGGTGATTCGGATACTGTATGCGCATACAGTTATTCGGATTGCTGCGCTGCCGTCCCTGATTCAGGGGGTGGGCAGGCAGGTCCGGGCGTGAGAGGGATGAATCGTGGTCAATGTCGAACAATTGAAGAGCAGCGTGAACAGGATGTCGGTTGACGTGGTACGCGAGGCTGTCCTCGAATTGCGTCTGGATGGGTTGGTAACGGAAGGGAAAACGCCTTTCAACAAGCTGCATTTCAACACCTGTTTCGCTGAAATCGAAGCGTTGTTCCAGCGAGCTGGCTATCACCGACCACTGGACGTCGTGGGCTATCAGGGCTTGTTGTATGCCCTGTATGACCCGGGTCGCTGGGAGGCGGTCGATGTGCTGCGCTGGCTGAAGGAATACACCGAAGCGGCGGCGCGCAAGCCGATACCGGCCTGAGGATTCTCCGCTAGGTTCGTTCACGGTGCTGTTGGATAATGCTGCTCTGTATTGAGGGTTAGAGCTTTCGTATGTCCAGTTCATCTTTTTCCGCTGCACATAACCAGGCCAGTACACTCTACTTGCCGCCTGGCTCGTGGCAGACCGTTTACGATTGCTTGTGCGAGCACTTCAGCGCCATAGGCCCGGAACAATGGCTGGACCGAATCGCCCGGGGCCGGGTCCTTGACGGGCAAGGTGTGCCGATCGCCCTTGGTCTGCCTTACAAGGAAGGCCTGCGTATTCACTATTTCCGGGAAGTGCCGGACGAAAAGCCGATCCCGGTGGTCGAGTCGATCCTGTACGCGGACGATCATCTGGTGGTGGCGGACAAGCCGCATTTTCTCCCCGTGACACCGGCGGGTGAATACGTTGAACAGACCTTGCTGAGACGGCTGATCCGGCGTCTGGACAATCCGCACCTGGTGCCATTGCATCGCATTGACCGGCATACGGCGGGATTGGTGTTGTTTTCAGCCAATCCCCAGAGTCGCTCGGCTTATCAATCGCTGTTCCCTACGCGGCAGATCGAAAAGCGCTATGAGGCCATTGCCCATGCGTTGCCTGAGCACTCGTTCCCGTTGGTCCATAAAAGCCGACTCATCGATGGCGAGCCTTTCTTCCGCATGCAGGAAGGGCCGGGCACCCCTAATACCGAAACGGCTATCGAGGTCAGGGAGAAGAATGGTGATCTCTGGCGTTATGGGCTTTACCCGGTAACCGGCAAGAAACATCAGTTGCGGGTACACATGGCCGCGCTGGGCGCGAGCATCTGCAACGACCCCTTTTATCCTCGGGTACTCAAGGATGTGGAAGATGACTACGCCAATCCATTGAAGTTGTTGGCCCAAGGGCTGAAGTTTGTCGATCCGGTAACGGGGCAGGAACGGGAGTTCGAGAGCACGATTACCCTGCAATGGTGATCGAGAGGGGTAGCGCCCCATTCAGTGCAGGGTGGGGAAAAATCGAATTTATGGCCAGGTTTGCAGTCATTTGAACAGGCCCCACGAACGTGGCGTTCAAAGACCTCGGCACAGCAGTCAGATCGTTCGGCGGTTCCGAGACCTTCCATGCAAGGAGATACCCATGAAACGTACCGTTTTCGCTGGAATGTTCATTTGCGCTGCAATGCTGGCCTCTCCGGTATTTGCTGCAGGGGAACACGACCTTTGCACGATCAAGCTTCAGGAGCTCAGGGACAAGGTGACCACCCTGCCGGCAACGTCTGAGAACACCACCATGGAGGTCAAGCGGATGCAGGCCAGCGCGGAAGCGGCCAACGCTGCGAACGACGATAAAAAATGTATTACCGACGCCACGCAAGCATTGACCCGCGTGGACAAGCTTGCAAAAGAGCCGAGCCCATAAGTGACAGTGTCAGAAATGCAAATGCCCCGACAAGTCGGGGCATTTTTGTATCCGGTAGTCGCCGCGAAGATTACAACTCTTTAACGGTGCGAACCTGATCCTTGTTGATGCGGGTCTGTTTGCCATCCAGTTGCTCGAATTCGTAGAAGCCCGAATCCTTGTCATAGTTTGGCGTGTCGACGGCCTGGATTTCGCGACCGTCATTCAAGGTGATCACTGTAGGCGATGCGCAACCGGCGAGGGTAGCGAGGCCCAGTGCGAGCATGAAAGTGGCCAGGGTCCGTTGAGTCATGGGTGTGTCTCCGAAATTGAATTCTTTTGGTTGCTGAGCTTCAGACGTGTACGACACGTGCAAGTTCCTCGGGTACTGTCAGTCTGACACAGTGTTATGCGTGCTTAACAGTTCCGGGGTGTTGAGGTTGGCCAGGCGCGGATCGTTGTCAGGACACTGTAGCGCAGTAGCGCCCAGCTTGCGCATGAGTCGCCCGGGACTGCGCTCACCGTCGCTCCAGGCACTTTCGAACTCACAGCGAAGTGCCACGGGGATCACGCACAGCAACGGTTCCCAATGGTCGTCATGGCGCAGCATCAACGGTTGGTCAGGGTGTCGGCTGGCGGCTTCGCGCATGCTGGCGAGCAGGGCCTCGTCGATGCGCGGTACATCGCAAGGCAGGACCAACAGATGCGTATGACGAGCTGCTTTAAGGCCCGCTCGAATGCCCGCCAGTGGCCCCGGAAAATCGCCTTCGTCGTCATGTACCAGTTGGTCGGCATAACGTGCGTATTTTTCCGGATTGCGGTTGCAGGAGATGATCAGGTCATCGCTCAGCGGGCGCGTCTTGCGATGCAAATGTGCAATCAGCGGCTCGCCATGCCACTCCAGCAGCCCTTTATCCTGACCGCCCATACGTTGGCCGCGTCCACCGGCCAGGAGGAGAATGGAACAGGGCGGCAAAACCGGTTTCGAGGTCATGGCAGTTCTCCATGGGGGCGGCGAGAAAATGGGGCGCTGTGATATAACACCGGGCTGTTTCTCCTACAACTGGACGAGCCTATGAAAGCCAAGGCTGATGTACCTTTCGCACCCCTCAACATCGCGGTGCTGACAGTCAGCGACACCCGTACCCTGGAAACCGATACCTCAGGCCAGGTCTTCGTCGACCGCTTGACGGCTGCCGGCCATAACCTGGCTTGCCGGGTATTGCTCAAAGATGACCTCTACAAAATTCGCGCGCAAGTTGCCAACTGGATTGCCGACGATGTCGTGCAGGTGGTGTTGATCACCGGCGGCACCGGTTTCACCGGGCGCGATAGCACGCCGGAAGCGGTGAGTTGCCTGCTCGACAAACAAGTCGATGGATTTGGTGAGCTGTTCCGGCAGATTTCGGTGGCGGACATAGGCACATCGACCGTGCAATCACGCGCCCTGGCGGGATTGGCCAATGGCACGCTGGTCTGCTGTTTGCCGGGTTCGACCAATGCCGTACGCACCGGTTGGGACGGCATTCTTGGCGAGCAGCTGGATTCGCGGCATCGCCCCTGCAATTTCGTGACTCATCTGAAACAGGCGGCTCCCTGTGAATCCCGTGGGTAAGCCGGGCAAGACCGGCAGCCTGATGCCGGTCGAGGTGGCACTGGCCCGTCTGCTGGAAATGGCGGACGCCACAAGAATTGTCGAGCGTGAGCGCTTGGCGTTGGCGCAGGTCCAGGGGCGTGTACTGGCCGATGATCTGCTGTCGACGCTGGATCTTCCGCCGTGGCCCAACAGTGCCATGGACGGTTACGCCCTGCGCATGGCCGATTGGACCGGAGAGCCCTTGGTCGTCAGCCAGAAGATCTTTGCCGGTCAGGCACCTGACGCCTTGAAGCCGGGCACCTGTGCACGCATCTTCACTGGGGCGCCTGTTCCCGCCGGCGCCGATTGTGTCGAGATGCAGGAAAACGCCGAAGTCCAGGCGGATGAGCGAGTGCGTTTCACCCAAACCCTGACCCTCGGACAAAACATCCGCCCACTAGGCCAGGAAACCACGGTCGGCGAGCTGGTTTTGCCGGCCGGTACGCGGTTGGGGCCGATCGAGCAAGGTCTGGCTGCCTCGCTCGGTTGCGCGGAACTGGACGTGATACGCAAGGTGCGTGTTGCCGTGCTTTCGACCGGGGACGAGTTGATTGAACCGGGGCAGGCGCTTGGGCCGGGGCAGATCTATAACAGCAATCGAGTTTTGCTCTGCAGCTGGTTGCAGCGTTTGGGCTGTGAAGTGATCGACGCCGGCATTCTTCCGGATGATCTGGCTACCACCCGTGCGCGACTTGGCGAATTGAAGAATGTGGATCTGATCCTCTCTACCGGTGGCGTATCGGTGGGTGAGGCAGATTTTCTGGGCATCGCCTTGCGTGAAGAGGGGGAGCTGAGTCTGTGGAAGCTCGCCATCAAACCAGGAAAGCCGCTGACATTCGGGCATTTTCGCGGTGTACCGGTCATTGGCTTGCCCGGCAATCCTGCATCGACCCTGGTGACCTTTGCCTTGTTGGCCAGGCCTTATCTTTTGCGTCGTCAGGGCGTCAAAAAAGTCGAGCCGCTGAAGGTGCAAGTGCCGGCTGGGTTTGATTGGCCTACTGCCGGTAATCGACGTGAATATTTGCGCGGTCGCCTGGAAAACGGCCGGGCCATCATTTACAAAAATCAGAGTTCCGGTGTGTTACGCAGTGCCGCCTGGGCCGATGGATTGGTTGAAGTGCTGGAAAATCGCACGCTGGTTGCCGGTGACACCGTCCATTTCATTCCGCTGAGTGAAGTGCTGGGCTGACCGTTGTCTGTCTTGCCACGCAATCCCGGTTGAGCTGACCGGGTTCAGCGTGCAGGACAGTTCAATGAGCCAGGAGCAATGTCACGAGTTGGTCGAAACGGCTATTGGCGATCCAGCCGAGCAGGCTGAGCACCACAATCGTGCCGCCTGCGGAATAGGCAAGCCGGTGTTTGATGGCACTGACGTCACTGCGAGCTTCTTCCATATCCCTGCGGATGCACTTGAGGTGTTTTTCCAGCTCAACGACACGGGGTTCCATATCGACTTCTCCATTGGGTTTTTCGCTGATATTGAATTCAGTCTTCTGTTGATTGGCCGGTTTTTCTGCGGGTGATCCGCCCGCAATCACTGGCCGCCTGAGGTCATGGCGTTGCATGGCACATCCCTGTGATTGTCCTGCTGATGACTGAAAAATCTGGACACCAAAGTGGACCAATCACACTCAGCGGTCAATTGAGCCGATTCCTCACGTTTTGTAAGAAAAATCCCGTCGTGCAGGGCTCAAGACTGCTCCACAGCAAAAAAATCAAAATCTTGCGACTTTTAGGGGGCATGACGCGGTCAACATTTCCCATACGCCATTCAAATTTGGAGTGACAACACATGAGCGAACGCAAGGCGCTGTTGATTCTGCATGGCAAGCAGGCGCTCAACGAAGAGGTTCGTGCTGCCGTCGAAGGTCGGCGCGAGCAAGGCTGGGAGCTGGCCGTTCGGTTGACATGGGAGGCTGGCGACGCGCAGCGACTGGTGGATGAGGCGCTGGCGGCAGGCTACACGCAGATCATTGCCGGCGGCGGTGACGGCACTTTGCGTGATATTGCCGAAGCCATGGCAGCGCACTCGACACAGGCCAGTCTGGTGCTGATGCCGCTGGGGACCGCCAACGATTTCGCGCGCGCCGCCGGTGTTCCTCTGGAACCTGCCCCAGCCCTGGACTTATTGGACGTGAAGCCGAGCGCCATTGATCTGGGGGAGGTGGGCGGACAAGTGTTCCTGAACATGGCCACGGGCGGTTTTGGCAGCCAGGTCACGGCCAATACCTCCGAGGAGTTGAAAAAGGTCCTCGGCGGCGCAGCGTATCTGTTCACTGGCTTGTCACGCTTCAGCGAGTTGCATGCGGCCTACGGCGAATTGCAGGGGCCGGATTTTCACTGGAGTGGCGATGTGTTGGCTCTGGGGATCGGTAATGGCCGGCAGGCGGGTGGCGGCCATGTGTTATGCCCGCAGGCACTGGCTGACGACGGTTTGCTCGATATCAGCATTTTGCCGGCCCCTCAGGAAGTGGTCGGCACCTTGAAGAATCTGCTGACCGATGGCTTTGGCATCGACAACATGTTCGTACGGGCCCGCTTGCCATGGGTCGAGATCAAGGCATCCGAAGGCCTCTATATCAACCTTGATGGCGAACCGCTGGAGGGAGACAGCCTGCGGTTCTCGGCTCGGCCGGCGGCACTGCTTGTGCATTTGCCTGAAGGTTCGCCGCTGTTGAGTGCGACGGAGTCTGTCAATCGTCCAGACTGATGATCTGCTCGCGCACGGCAAACAACACCAGGCCGGCCACATCATAGATTTGCAATCGCTTCATGATCTGCGAACGATGGGTTTCGACCGTCTTGACGCTCAGGCCCAGGCCGTTGGCGATTTCCCGGGTGGACTTTCCGCGAACAATCAGCCGCAGGATTTCCAGCTGACGGGCCGTCAGGTTGTGCGAGCCCGCGGGGTCGGGTGGGGGCTGGTTACGGGTCAGCGCCTGAGTGATGACGGTATGGGCAATGGCCGGGCTCAGATAGCGCTCGTTGTTACGCAAGGCTTCCAGGGCATGTGCCAGTTCGGTCGCCGTGGTGTCCTTGAGCAGATAGCCATGAGCCCCGGATTCCAGCGCCTGCATGATGAGGGCGGGGTCGGTGTGCATCGACAGGATCAGTACCTTGCTCTGCGGGCGGACCCGCTTGAGTTGCTGCAAGGCTTCAAGGCCACCGGTCTGCTTCATGGAAATATCCAGCAGTACGATATCCGGGGACAGATGCTCGACCATGGCGAGCAACTGCGAGCCGTCATTGGCCTCGCCGATCACTGCGTAGCCAGGAAGATCCAGCACCAGGGCGCGCACGCCAGCCCTGATCAGCGAGTGGTCATCCACCAGAAGTAAGTTACAAGTCAATGCATAACCTTATTCGTACTGGCCCGTTCGAGCGCGCGAGGCGCCCAGGGGAAGAGAGCTTCAATTTGGGTGCCTTTGCCCGGTTCGCTGGTCACGGTCAGTGTGCCGCCCAGTTGATTGATTCGCTCGGACATCCCGGCCATGCCGCGTTGTCCCTCGCGACCCGGGTCTGTGGCGGGTGCAAAACCCTGACCATCGTCACTGATCGATAGTGACAGGCCCTGTGGCAAACGTTGCAGGCAGACCAGCAGATTCTTTGCCTGGGCGTGCCGCAGTATGTTGGTGACCGCTTCCTGGGTGATGCGATAGGCCGCCACGGCCATTTCTTCCGGAATCCCTGTCAGACGTTGGTGGCACTCCAGGCTCCAGTGCACGGAGGTATTGGCCAGCGTCTTGAGCAGATGTGCGCGCAGGCTGGCTTCCAGTCCGAGGCTGGTCAACTGCCTGGGATTGAGGATGGCCGATACGTCGCGGACTTTGGCGAGGGTTTCTTCCAGGGTGTCGCACAGTACAGAACATTGCGCCTGAAGTTCTTCCGGCATTCGACGTTTGAGCCAGTCGCTTTGAAGTTTGGCGGCGGTCAGCAACTGGCCGATGTCGTCATGCAGTTCCCGACTGAGCCGATGGCGTTCGTTTTCCTGGACCTCGAGCAAGCGATCGGCCAGTTCCTGTGGTTGAAACTTGATCGATTTACGCGACAGGCGATATTGCACCCAGACACAGCTCAGGGCCGCAATGTTGAGCAGCAGCAGGCCGAGCGGCAGGGGAATGGAAAAGCAATAGGTCAGCAGGCTGCCGAGTGTGGAGCCGGCACACAACAAAAGCGTGAACCGACGTGCGTTTTCTCGGGAAGGTGGCCACGTGGCGATTGACTTGAGGCTGGCGTACATAGCGGATGGAGCCAATGGATGTTCGCTGCGGGCAGACCGGTCATGCTGGTTGACAGGTCTCTGTTTTGTAATGTTGTACATCGACTTCGGCGGCGCATAGTTTCTGTATAAGAAATCCAGCCTGAAACTTGTTCGGGCTGTAGCCGCGGCAATCATCTTGCCATTAATTGACGTCAACTAATGGGCGGCATAATACCACTTAAGATACCGTTGGTCGCGTATGCGATATATGTCCAGGGAGTCAGGATGCAAGGCATTCCGGCGTGAGTTCCACAGTGGGAGAAGTGTGGTTGTCATTGTCGGAGAAGGGTCGAATGTCCAAGGGTTTTTGTCGTTTAGTACCAGGCAAAACCCCAGGTAACTCAGGCAGTCAATTGCCTGAGGAAATAGTTTGATTATTTGAAGTTGTCGTTAGTGGATATGCTGCATTCAATTGCGACATGAGCACCTTCAAGTTTATTGCTGAATCTGGCAATAAAATAGGGTGCGCGGCATGATTCCGTGAATCTAGGCCTGCCGTTCCAGGTAGGGAACAAGCGAGAACGGTTTGGAATTGACCGGGGGTTGAAAATGACTCTGGCCGACCTGAAAGGCAAACGCTTCGATCAGGGTCGCCTGCTCGGTTTCATCGAGACTGAGTTGGCCTGTGTTCTGGTCGATCAATTCAAGTTGCCAGGCGATCAGTGTCAGGCAGTCTTTCAGCGCACTCAGGGCTTCGTCATGCAGTTCCATGTGATTCTGCGCGTGGTTGAGCAAGCCATGAATGTGCAGCGAAAACTCCGAAACGGCCGCCAGTGCGAGGGCATCCGCTTTGCTCGCCAACTTGAGGAGGGTGCTGAGCATGCAGTCGATGGCGTCCTTGTCATTGCTGATCAATTGCAGATGACTCAGGCACTCTTCGGTCTTGGCCAGAAGTGATTCGGCTTCGACGAGAAATTCCGGGACCCGCTTTGCCCACTCTTTGCGATTGTTCGACATGCTTATCTCCACAACGTCATGACTAATGAGGGGATGTCGTGTGTGTCGACGAGGACGATGGGCGTCCCGACGTAAACGTTTCGTCGTGAGATCGCGTTCCGCCCGGCTTGAAACAAGGCTGGGGAACTACTTGAGAGGGTGGATGGCCACTGACCTGCGATCGCACACAAAAGCCTGACTCCATTCATGCAATGAGAATGGCGTCACATTAATGGCTATTGGATATCGCGAATATCAGGTTGTGCCTGATTGTTGCTAGGGGAATCCCTTATGCAGCGGAACCTCTTGCGAAAACAATGGTCGCGCCGAAGAGAATGTAGCAGATGAAATCACAACGCCAGTAAAGCATGATGTTAATGTGACATCAATGTTTGAGCGAGGCATTTTGCAAGGGGTCAAGGTCTGGCAAAAACAGCCGATAACCCTCTATTAGTGAATTCATCAGTACAAGCCCAGGAGTCATTGATGGCTGGCATTCTCGATACGGTAGACCAACGTACGCAACTGGTGGGTGAGAATCGCCTGGAAATTCTCATGTTCCGGCTCGCCGGGCGGCAATTGTTCGCAATCAACGTGTTCAAAGTGCAGGAAGTGCTGCAACTGCCGAAATTGACCCTGATGCCGCAGCGCCACCCGTTCGTTTGCGGCGTGGTCAACCTGCGTGGCCAGACCCTGCCGGTGATTGACCTGTCCCAGGCGATCGGCATGCGTCCGCTGGTGCCGGGTCCGAACAGTACGATCATCGTCACCGAGTACAACCGTTCCGTGCAGGCGTTCCTGGTCGGTGGTGTGGACCGGATCGTCAACATGAACTGGGAAGCGATTCTGCCGCCGCCGACCAGTGCCGGTCGCCAGCACTACTTGACTGCCATCAGCAAGGTCGACGACCAGTTGGTGGAAATCATCGACGTGGAAAAAGTGCTGGCTGAAATCGTTCCTTACAACGCCAAGGTGTCCCGCGACAAACTCAACGACCCGGTGCTCGAGCGTGCCCGCGGTCGTGAAGTGCTGTTGGTGGATGACTCCAATGTGGCTTTGGCGCAGTTGCGTGACACCCTGGGTCAGTTGGGGGTGAAAATGCACATTGCCAGTGATGGTCTGAAGGCATTGAACATGCTCAAGGCTTGGGCCGACACGGGCGTCAACATGACCGACAAGCTGTTGATGGTGTTCACCGACGCGGAAATGCCGGAGATGGATGGCTATCGCCTGACCACGGAAATCCGCAACGACCCGCGTCTGCGTAGCTTGTATGTGGTGCTGCACACGTCCTTGTCCGGCAGTTTCAACGATTCGATGGTCAAGAAGGTGGGCTGCGACAACTTCCTCTCCAAGTTCCAGCCGGACAAACTGGTCGACGTGGTGCGCCAGCGCTTGATGCTGGACGAAGTGCCTGCCTGATCACGACACAGCTTTTGTGGGAGCGGGCCTGACAGCCGACCTGATTTTGGCGGATGTAAGCGGTCCCCTGTGGGAGCGGGCTTGCTCGCGAAGGCGGCTTGACAGCCAATCTGACTCTGGCGGATGTACCCAATCCCTTGGGAGCGAGCCTGCTCGCGAAGGCTTTGTTTCAGGCGACTGGAGTTTTGGATGGTGTACATATCCGTTTCTTCGGTAACGGCTGCTGGCGGTTTCGCCCTTACGGCGAGTCCCTTTGGCAAACGCCGGAGTGCCGGCCCAGCCCAAAGGAACCAAAGGTCTCGCCCCGGCGTCCGGCCCCTCGCCAAGGCTCGGGGTTCCTTCGCTCCGGCATTCATCCGGGGGTATTGCCCTCCGGTTGGCTTCGCTGCACCTACATGCAATGGGTTCGACTGCGTCGAACGGCGCTGCGCGCCCATCCCCGGATGAACGCCTGCGCTCAGCCTGCCGAAGGGGCGGGTGGATCAAGATCAAGATCAAAAGCCAAAGCCAAAGCCAAAGCCAAAGCCAAAGCCAAAGCCAAAGCAAGTCTGTGGGTTTGTGGTGTCTGCACTTTGATTCAGCGATCAAGCTCGTATAGGGTGGCGTTTTTTACCCACCAGGGAGCTGGCCATGCTGCGTCTGAGCGCGCTTTATCGTTATCCGTTGAAATCCGGCAAGGGTGAGGCCTTGCAGCAGGTCGGTCTCGACAAGCTGGGGCTGGACGGGGATCGACGCTGGATGCTGGTGGACGAGGCCAGCGGACGCTTCCTGACCCAGCGGGCGGTGGCGCAGATGAGCCAGCTGTCGGCGTTGTGGAATGCCGAGGGTGGCTTGACCCTTGATGCACCCGGTCTCTCACCAATCGATATCGCGTTGCCCGGCAGCGACGCCGAACTGCGCGGCGTGACCATCTGGCGCGACACCTTGCGCGTGCCGGATGCCGGCGATGCAGCGGGTGCCTGGGTCAGTGAGTTCATCGGCAAGCCGACGCGCCTGGTGCAAGTGCCACTGGATCGGGCGCGGACTACCCAGGCTGGCTACGGCAAGGACGATGATCAGGTGGCGTTCGCCGATGGCTTCCCCCTGTTGCTGATCGGCCAGGCCTCGCTGGAGAATCTGTCGCAACGGGTCGGTCGACCGCTGGAAATGCTGCGCTTTCGACCGAACCTGGTGATCGAAGGCAGCGATGCTTATGCCGAGGATGGCTGGAAGCGCATTCGCATCGGCGATGTCGAGTTTCGGGTGGTCAAGTCGTGTTCGCGCTGCATCCTGACCACTATCGACCCGCAAACCGGCGTACGCAGCGAAGATCGCGAACCCTTGGCCACCTTGCAGAAGTACCGTGCCGAGGCCGATGGCGCGATGTTCGGCCAGAATCTGGTCAATGACAGCAATGGCCGGCTTGAAGTCGGTATGCCAGTGACGATCCTGGAATAAAGAGACTGAATAGAAAATGCCCGTGTCCAAAGACACGGGCATTTTTTTTCTGTGAAAACCCAGGGTTTTAGCCGCGGTATTCGCACAGGTAAGCGGTGTCGACGGCCACTTTCAGCTGGAACTTGCTGTTGGCAGGTACATTGAACTGGCTGCCGGCGGCGAAGGTTTCCCAGTCGCTGCTGTCCGGCAGCTTGACGGTCAGGGCGCCGGACACCACGTGCATGATTTCACGCTGGCTGGTGCCGAATTCATATTCGCCCGGAGCCATGACGCCGATGGTCGCCGGACCTTCAGCGGTGCCAAAGGCGATCGACTTGACGGTGCCGTCGAAGTACTCGTTGACTTTAAACATGGGCGATTCCTCGAAAAGGGCTAAAAAGGGCCGGCCAGTATGCACAAGGGGGCCGGTGTCGTCACCTCTCCAGAGGGGGGAGAATCTGCGGTAGCAGGCGCGCGGTATTGCGCGCATCCTCCAGTGCCCGGTGTTGCTGCCCGGTAAATTGCAGGCCGGCCAGTTGCAGCGCGCCATTGAGTCCCAGCGGGCGCTCCAGGCGACGGGCCTTGGCAAAACGTTGCTTGAGGTTGATGTGCGGTGTGCGGCTCAGGACACTGTCGAGTTGCAGGCGCTGCCATTCCTGAATCAGCTGCTGGCGATCGTAATCGCCCCAACTGACCCAACTTTCCAGTGGCGCTTGATGTATTCCGAGCCATTGTTCGAATGAGGGCCAGATCTCGCCCAGTGTTTGCGCCGTATCAACGTCCGCCTGGGTGATGTGCGTCAGCTGCCGGCAAAACGGCGTCAACAGCGGCCGTCGCAATGGCCGCACAAAGCACTGGAAGTGATCCACTTCGCGCCCTTTGCGGTCCACCAGGGTGGCGCCGATTTCGATGATTTCCATTTCCGTTACTGGCCAACCACCCTCGTCGGTGGTGGCCTCCAGATCAATGACCAGCCATTGAGGCATCGCAGGGTTCCTGGTATCCGCGTCCTGATAGGCTTTGAGCGTAGCCAAACCCGGCAGTTCCGCCTAGCGGCTTATTCGACCTCCAATAAAATCTGACGATTCTTGACCTGATCACCGACCCGGACCTGCAAACGCTTGAGCACGCCGTCGATGCCCGATTTGAGCGGATGCTCCATTTTCATGGCTTCAAGTACCACCAGCAGTTGGCCCTTGCTCACCGGGCTGCCCTCGCTGACCAGCACATCGACGATTGCGCCGTCCATAGGTGCCTTGAGGGTGCCGGTGCTGGCACTGACCTGGCTGCTAACCAAAGCCTGGGTCCGATCCGTCAAGCACAGGCTGCCCGGACGGGTAAACAGGCAGATTTGCCCGGCCTGCAGGTGGTAGGTATGGCGTTGACGGATGCCGTCGATCTCCAGGGTGGCCCGGCGTGCGTCGCACTCGATGATCTTCAGTTCAAGGCTGCGGCTGGCGACTTGAACGCTGTACGCCTGGCCTGGCACGGCGTTCAACGCCACCGACCACTCCTGGTCTTCCAGACCCAGGCGATAGTGCAGCGGCACACTGGCGTTGTTGCGCCAACCTGCCAGCGGCCCGCGGTGCGCACCGGCAGAGGCCTGGTAGAGCAGGACGGCGGCAATCGCCAGCTCTTCTGCGGCGGGTACATGAGGGTGCAGGCACGGATGGTCGGCGAAATGCTGCGTAATGAATCCGGTACTGAATTGGCCGCTGATGAATTGCGGGTGCTGCAACAGGCTGGCGAGCAAGCGCTGGTTGCTCTGCATGCCCAGCAGCACGCTGTCCTGCACGGCCCGCAGCAGCTTGCGTCGGGCTTCTTCGCGGGTGGCGCCATGGGCGATGATCTTGCCCAGCATCGGATCGTAAAAGGGGCTGATGTGTCCACCTTCGATCAGACCATCATCGACCCGGACGCCATCGCGCAACGCCGGTTCCCAGGCCGTGATGTGCCCGGTTTGCGGGACAAACCCCTGGGCCGGGTCCTCGGCATAAAGCCTCACCTCCATGGCATGGCCGTTGAGTTGTACCTGCTCCTGACGCAGCGGCAGCGGTTGGCCTTCGGCGACGTTCAGTTGCCAGGCCACCAGGTCCAGGCCGGTGATCAGTTCGGTGACCGGGTGCTCCACTTGCAGACGGGTGTTCATCTCCAGAAAGTAAAACTGTCCGCGCGCATCCAGCAGGAATTCCACGGTGCCCGCGCCGACGTAGTTCACCGCACGACCGGCCTTGAGCGCCGCTTCGCCCATGGCCTGACGCAAGGAGGCGGTCATGACCGGGCAGGGCGCTTCTTCGATGACTTTCTGATGGCGGCGCTGGATCGAACAATCGCGCTCGCCGAGGTAGATCAGGTTGCCGTGCCGGTCGCCGAACAGCTGGACTTCGACGTGCCGTGGCTCGATCAACGCCTGTTCGAGGATCAGTTCGTCACTGCCGAACCCATGCAGGGCTTCGGAGCGGGCGGTGCGAACCTGCTCCAGAAAATCACCGGCATCGTGCACCAGGCGCATGCCGCGCCCGCCACCACCGGCACTGGCCTTGATCATCAGTGGATAGCCGATGCGCTCGGCTTCGCGGCTCAAGGTCGCGTCATCCTGTTCGGCGCCCTGATAACCCTGGATGCAGGGTACGCCGGCGTTGATCATGGCGATTTTCGACAGGCGTTTGCTGCCCATCAGTTCGATGGCTTCGGGGCTGGGGCCGATGAAGGTGATGCCGGCGTGTTGGCAGGCGCGGGCGAACCCGGCGTTTTCCGAGAGGAAACCGTAACCCGGATGGATCGCGTCAGCGCCTGTACGGCGGGCCGCGTCGATGATCGCCGGAATGTTCAGGTAAGACTGTTGCACCGGGGCCGGGCCGATGTGCACGGCTTCGTCGGCCATTTGCACGTGCAGCGCGTCGGCATCGGCATCGCTGAACACGGCGACGGTGCGATAGCCCAGAGCCTGGGCGGTGCGCTGGATGCGACAGGCGATTTCACCGCGGTTGGCGATCAGTATTTTTGTGAATCCGGGCATGGTTTTTCTCTCTGAATGTGCGGTGACAGTGATGGCCTCTTCGCGAGCAGGCTCGCTCCCACAGTTGAAATGCAT
>NZ_JBSVWS010000039.1:0-36334 GCF_054071155.1 Pseudomonas sp. SDO5532_S415
GTGGCGGGGCACAAATGCCATGAGCCACGTCAACCCCCTGTGGGAGCGAGCCTGCTCGCGAAGGCATTCTTCCAGACACATCCTGCTAAAAGCCTGTCTCACCCTCTGGCAACCACAGGACTAGCCTTCTGAATGACTTAACCATGCAAGGGGCAACGGAATGCCTGATTTATCCGCTTCGCATCGTCTGCGTCTCGGTCGTTTTACCGAACCCAATCGGATCTACCTACTGACGACTAATACCCTTGGAAGAGAGCCTGTATTCAACGACTTTGCCTTGGGCAGATTGGTCGTCGCTCAGTTTCGTGCCGCACAAGATCTGGGTCATGCCCATTCATTGGCCTGGGTGGTCATGCCTGATCACTTTCACTGGTTGATCGATTTGCAGCGCGGATCATTAAGCGAGTTGATGCAAAGAACCAAATCCTTGAGCACCAAGGCGATCAACCGGTTCACTGGCCCACAGGCAAGTCTCTGGCAGCAAGGCTTTCATGACCGAGCACTGCGCCGTGATGAAGACCTGGTAAAAGTGGCCCGGTACATTGTCGCAAACCCGTTGAGGGCGGGGCTGGTCGATAAACTGGGTGACTACCCGCTGTGGGATGCCATTTGGGTTTGAGCTGAAACCGGGTTGCCTTCTTCGTCGGAACGCCGCCCGGAGCCGGCTCGCGAAGAGGCCGTCACATCCAACATCCCAGCTCACTGACCCACCGCCTTCGCGAGCAGGCTCGCTCCCACAATGGACGGTGGCGGGACACAAATGCCATGAACCACGCCACCCCCCTGTGGGAGCGAGCCGGCTCGCGAAGAGGCTGTCTCATCCAGCATCCCAGCTGACTGACCCACCGCCTTCGCGAGCAGGCTCGCTCCCACAGTGGCTTGTGTTAATTCTCGGGTTTTGTGGAAATGAACAATAATCCTCAGTACCGCTTGTGCAGCGGACCGGCGTCATTGTGCTTGCCGGCTGGCAGCATGGGGGCATTGGAACTGGAGAATTCCCATGAAAATCGTGATTGCCCCCGATTCGTTCAAGGACAGCCTGAGTGCCCAAGGCGTGGCCGATGCCATTGCCCTTGGCCTGGCCGAGGTCTGGCCCGATGCGCAGTTGATCAAATGCCCGATGGCTGACGGCGGGGAAGGGACGGTCGAGTCGGTGCTGGCGGCGTGCGATGGCCAGCTTCGGCATGCCGTGGTGCAAGGGCCGCTGGGCACGACGGTCGAAGCCGCCTGGGGCTGGTTGCCCCACAGCCACACCGCGATCATTGAAATGGCCGAGGCCAGCGGTTTGCAATTGGTGCCGGTCGATCAGCGCGATGCCTGCATCAGCAGCACCTTCGGCACCGGTGAACTGATCCGCGCGGCACTGGATGCCGGCGCGCAGCGCATCATTCTCGCCATCGGCGGCAGTGCCACCAATGACGGCGGTGCCGGAGCGATGCAAGCCCTGGGCGTGAAACTGCTCGATGCCCAAGGCCTGCCCCTGGCACCGGGCGGCCTCGCCCTTGCGCAGTTGTTTCGCATCGACCTGAGCGACATCGATCCGCGACTGGCCAATGTGCGCTTCGACATCGCCGCCGATGTGAACAATCCCCTTTGCGGTCCCCACGGTGCTTCAGCGATTTTCGGCCCGCAAAAAGGTGCCTCGCCCGAGCAGGTTCAACTACTGGACCACGCCCTCGGTCACTTCGCCGATCACTGCGCAAATGTGTTGAGCAAGGATGTACGCGACGAGCCCGGTAGCGGTGCCGCAGGCGGTTTGGGTTTTGCCGCCAAGGCGTTTCTCGGTGCGCAATTCAAGGCAGGTGTCGAGGTGGTGGCGGAGTTGGTCGGTCTGGCGGATGCCGTGCAAAATGCTGATCTGGTCATCACCGGCGAAGGGCGTTTCGATGCCCAGACCCTGCGTGGGAAAACGCCCTTCGGCGTCGCACGGATTGCCCGGCAACAGGGTGTTCCAGTGATCGTCATCGCCGGCACCTTGGGCGAGGGGTATCAGGCGTTGTACGAGCATGGTATCGATGCCGCGTTCGCGTTGGCGAGCGGGCCGATGACTCTGGCACAAGCCTGCAGTGAGGCGCCTCGCCTGTTGCGTGAGCGGGCAAGCGATATTGCGCGGGTGTGGCGGGTGGCAGCACGCAGAGCCTGACTCATTACATCAGTCAAAGAGATCAATGTGGCGAGGGAGCTTGCTCCCGCTGGACTGCGCAGCAGGCCCCTTCTTTTTGGGTAAGAGGGGGCCGCTTCGCAGCCCGGCGGGAGCAAGCTCCCTCGCCACAAAGGCTCCGGGTAATTGCGCTTAAACAAGCAATATGCAGCGATTTCAACGTGGGAGTTTGCACGGCCTTCACCCGGGTACCTGTCAACTTTGACAGTATCGCGTTTCAAAAAACCGGCGCTTAATTCCTCCAGGTCTTGCGACCGGGCAGAACGACAAGCGCTTAGCAGTGTTTAGCCATGGGTTGGACTGCCAGAGAAGTTTGAGGGCCATGACGCTGTTCATGGTCGAACTGAAACGGATTTGGAGAGACACACATGGCCAGTTCATTCCAGAAACTGACTGCCGAGCAGGTGCGGGCCCGTTATCGTCAAAGCTTCCCCCGGGCCGATCTACTGAAACCCACGATCGTTGATGCCATGGATGACACCGGATTAATACACAGCAGCAAGCTTGACTTCGCGTTGAACGTAACAATTCCAGAGTGGAGTGAACGACCACCCTTTCCGGGGCCGGTCAATGTGTTGAGGATGGAGTGGCTGCTTCCCTCTTCAAATCAATGGCGAGATTTCGGTGACCCTGAAGATATTCCAGGGCCCATTGAGGCGCCCGACCTCGACTTCCCACTGGAAAGGAGTATCCCGGTTGACGTATTCAGGGATCACGAAGGGCCGTTTGAATTTCGTTACCGCGTAAAAAACTGGAATAACGCAACCGAACGAGTATCAGCGACGGCCCCGGTGCTGCTCGATAGATCCGGGCCGGTCTGGGTCAATCCGCTCACGGCCATGATCGATATCGTTGAAAAGCCCGTGATCACCGATGCTGTTTTGGCGCGAGACCTAGGGGTCTATTGCATCATCCCGGATTTTGTCGAGGCTAACAGGGTTGATGTATGGGTCAAAGTGTACTGGATGACCAGGCCGCCGTTGCCGACGGAGAATATTGCCGATTTTCAAGTGCTTTCCATCCAGCTTCCTCCCGATCGCAAAGTGCTGATACCTGAGGATGTGATCAAGGGCTATGGCTCCAAGACCCAATTCGCAGTGGCCGTCCTGTTCGATAAGGCAGGTAACCCTGGTGAACGGTCGCTTCCGGCTACCGTACCGGTTGCGCTGGGTACGCTGCCCAGTGGCTTGCAGCCTTGCACGGTACCTCTTGCCGAGGACGCCGAGACATTGATTGATCGGGCCGACGCGGCTTATCCAACCGAGGTTCACATCAAGGAGTACACAGGATGGCACGATAGTCATGGCGTACAGATTTGGTGGGGGGGGCACAAGCTTCCCATCACATCTGTTGGTGCACACAGTAAGTGGCCACTGAAAATTCCGGTGCCCTGGTCCATCATGTCACTCGTGTACGACTTTGACTCGACCACGCATGTACAAGATATCGATGTCGACTACCAGATTCTGGTAGGCGATTACCCCTTTGATTCGCCGGGTCCCGTCAATATCAATACGGACTTCGCGATTCCCAAGCCGGGTGACCCTGACCCCGATCCGATCGATATCAGTCTGAACTTAATTGAATTTTTGAGTTTCAGTGGCAGCAGTACCGAATTGACACTGAGCGATATCGATGAAGACGCAACCGTATTTATCGAACTGTACGATGACCCTGAGATCGGCGTTACCTTTACGCCTCGCTACAATGGCGTTCCCCTCCTGGCGGCCCCGTATGAAGTCAATGGAAGTGAAACGCCAAACCAAAAAATACCCTTCACCGTGACGTGGGACGAAATCAAACAGTTTCCAGTCATGGAAAACTTGCCGATTGATTACACCCTGACGCATCCAGACTTCATTAACCCGCAGCAATCACTTCCTACCCACATCGATGTGCTCGTTGAAACCGTCCAACATCCTGATCCGCAATTCCCGGAACTACCGGGCGAGCCGGCGAATTTGATCAACTGCAACTTCCTGCGCGAGAAAGGTGGGGTATGGGGCATTATCATGCACATTCCAAAATCGACCTATTTGAAAAAAAATACAGCGGTAGAGCTTGAGTGGAAAACTTATGAGCCCGGCGGTACGGTAATAGCCATTCACCCCGAGACGCGGATTGTTTCCCAGGAAGAGGAAGATAACGGTCTCGATTGGCTCGTACCTCATGACAAATGCCTGAAACCGACGTATCCCGATTACAGTTATGGGGTAGGCAAGATGAAATACACAATCACCGTACGCGGAACTCCTGTGCCATCCACCACAGTTGAAAGGTTCATTGCCGTATTTGAAGCTGACGGCGGTGCGGGCAACATGAACTGCAAAATCCCAAGACCTTGAAGCCATTTAACAACAGGCAGCAGGAAGAGCGCATTTTCCTGCTGCCGGTCATTGAGTGTGGCCAGATTTCGGAAAAGTCCTACAGACGCATCTTGGAGTTCTGAATAACTTTGCCGCCCCGGTTTGTAGGGCAAAGCCATCAGCCCTGACGAACTCCAGCTCAATGACTTTGTGGTGCTTGATGAACGCTAGACGAACCTTTGCCTTACACCCTCTTTCGGCTTCCTTGAAGTGGATGACGCTCTTGCCGCTGTTGCTGACCAGTACTCACTCGCTGGCAAGAATCATTGATGGTGGCCTGCCGGTGCCTATTGACGGCAGTGCGCCCGCCGAATCGTACTTGTTGCGAAATGCGGCGCATCTGGTGGCCAATGGTGCGACCACTCACAATATCCGGGCTGAATCCAATTCTTCCGTGACCCTGAATGCCTCGACGGTGACCTCGGTGACCAGCAACGTCGGCGTCGAGTTGGTCGACAGCAATGCAACGATCACCGGCAGCAGTGTGATCGGGAACAGGGAGGGGCTTTCTCTTGGTTCCGCCGCTGCTGCCCCGGTGGGCTCCATGGTAACAGTGACTGACAGTCTCATTTCAGGGGGAAATACCGGTATTACAGCCGGTGACCTGAGCGAGTTGACCCTGAATCGATCCGTGGTCACCAGTGGAACCACCGGGCGGGGGCTTCAGCTTGCCAATGGTTCGGTCTCGGCAACGGCCAGTACTATTCGTGGCGGCGACAATGGGGTGCTTTTCGTGCCCAGCGGCAGTGTCGGCACGCCCGGACGCCTGGTACTCGACAGCACCCTTGTGCAAGGGCAAAACGGTGCGGCGATTGTCGTCAATGACTTTGGCCTGGCACCTGTTTCAGCCACGATCGAAGTGAACAACGGCTCCACGCTGGTGGGTGGTAACGGGCGAATCCTGCAAGTCGATGGTGTATCGACGGCCAACCTGACGGTTGATAACAGCCAGCTGGTGGGTGACGTCGTTGCGGGCTCCGGTGCCAAGGCCAATATCACCTTGCAAAATCAATCGACCCTGACCGGTCGTCTCGAGAACGTAAGCCAACTGACCGTCAACAGCGATGCCCGCTGGGTGATGGTCGGTGATGGCAACGTCGCGAACATGGAACTGAACGGTGGTGCCGTGCAGTTCGGCAATCCGGGCGAGTTTTTCAAGCTGACGCTGGGCAATCTGTCGGGCACCGGCGGTAGATTCTCGATGCACACCAACTTCGGTCAGATCGATACCCTGACGGTCACCGGGACCGCGACCGGTAATCACAGCGTTGAAATCGATGCCAGCGGATCCGAAGCCGTGGCTGCCGGCGCCATTCCGGTAATCCATATCGCGGCGGGTGACGCAGAGTTTTCGTTGCGCGATGGTCCGGTCAACCTGGGTGCCTACTCCTATGAACTGATCAAGCAAGGCAGCAACGACTGGTACCTGAACACGGCAACAAAGGTTATCAGCCCTGGTGCGGCATCTGTCGTGGCGTTGTCCAATGCCGCCCCCACAGTCTGGTATGGCGAGCTCACGACATTGCGCAGCCGCATGGGCGAAGTGCGGATGGACAGCGGCAAGGCCGGTGGCTGGATTCGCGCCTATGGCAATAAATTCGACGTCGATGCCAGTTCCGGCGTGGCTTACCAGCAAACGCAGCAAGGTTTTTCGTTTGGCGCTGATGCGCCCGTGGGTGACGAGTGGCTGGTGGGCTTGCTGGGCGGCTACAGCCGATCCGACCTGAACCTGAGCCACGGCACCAGCGGTACGGTCGACAGCTACTACGCCGGTCTTTACACCACCTGGTTGGCTGCCAACGGTTATTACTTCGACGGGGTAGTGAAGTTCAACCACCTGCGGAACGAGTCTGACGTGCGCCTCAGCGACGGCAAGAAAACCAAAGGTCAATACAACAGCAATGCCGTCGGTGCCTCCCTGGAGTTCGGCCGGCATATCAAATTGCCCGACGACTATTTTGTCGAACCGTACACCCAACTGTCGGGTGTGATCGTTCAAGGCAAAAGTTATGCGCTGGACAACGGCCTGACGGCCGAAAGCGATGACACTCGTTCGTTGCTGGGCGAGGTCGGAGCGACCGCCGGACGCAACTTCATGCTGGGTGAGGGCAAAGTGATCCAGCCCTACATTCGTGCGGCATACGTGCATGAGTTCGCCAAAAACAACCAGGTCAAGGTCAACAACAACCTATTCAACAATGACCTGTCCGGTTCCCGCGGCAAGTTGGGCGCCGGGATTGCGCTGACCTTGACCGACCGGGTCTCGCTGCACGCTGATGTTGAATACAGCAAGGGCGACAAGATCGAGCAGCCATTGGGTTTCAACATCGGGGCGCGCTATAGCTGGTGATCACACCGAAAGAGACGGCGGGGGAGGCGATGCCTTCCCCGATTTTCTGACTTTAACATCGGCCTTTTGTGGCCTGTGACTCAGGTAAAAACATGACGATGCAGTTTTAAACAAACCCGCCGCAGACCCCTGACAGGAAAATGTCCCGGCGCACCACTGGATGAGGGAATTATCATGCCCAAGCATTCCGTACCTGCCCATAAACCTGAAAACCTTCCAAAGCCCAGAGTCCTCGGAATCGTGCCTCCGGTTGAGGGGGGGGAGGAGAATCTGTTGCCCAAGGATGGGTGGCATAACCCACTGCGTGCCGAGTTTGATTGGTGGGACGATCCATCGCCATCACCAGTATTCGCCGATATCGTCCGGTTTATCTGGAATGGTGACGAAGCCAATCCCGTTGCTGAAAAGCGATATGACGGGAGCAACTTTCCAAATCCCCCTTCTGATCTCTGGCTGGAGGTTCCGGTCTCTCGATTGGATGAAGGGATTCATACATTGTATTACCTGTTCAAGCACTGGAATGTCTCAACGTGGCGGCCATCGGCACCTGTGACCATCACCATCGATAAAACAGCCCCTGTACTCGCGACATCCAGCAAACTGATTTTCCCTTCTGCCGTTCTCCCCCCCAACAAACTCGACGCCCGCTATCTTGAGCTAAACGGCGACCAGGTAAAGGCCAACCTTCCTGCCTATACGACACCCAAGCCCTGGGACCGCATCACCTGGTTTTATGGGCCAACGCCAGGCACGACGAATCAGGGTGGGGTCATCGAGCTTAACGATTGT
Source organism: Pseudomonas sp. SDO5532_S415 (assembly GCF_054071155.1). Classification (NCBI taxonomy): domain Bacteria; kingdom Pseudomonadati; phylum Pseudomonadota; class Gammaproteobacteria; order Pseudomonadales; family Pseudomonadaceae; genus Pseudomonas; species Pseudomonas sp. SDO5532_S415. Next base: position 7,667 of record NZ_JBSVWS010000039.1, read on the forward strand.
AACTACGCCGATCCCGTTGTCCTCACGATTGAAGGTCAGTTCCTACGGGACAGGGGGAAAGGCTTTCGGTATGTGAGGTATCAGGTACAAGATCGCGCAGGTAATGTGCGTATAAGTCCCGACTTTGTTGAGCTGGATGTTGATGCTGTGCCGATTCCGCGGACCCTGCCACCGTCAAAGGTCAAGGAGGCCAACGGCGGTGCAACCAGCGGCGTGTTGAAGCCAACCGATGCGGTTAATAATGGTGTCACGGCAACTATCCCGCCCCTGGCAACCATCTATGATGGCGAGCGAGTGTTTGTGCAATGGGCGCTGGAGGGGACGGTGGGCGCGTTCCGAACCGACACGCCGGTGACACCAGGATCGCGGGAGTACAAGATCCCGGAAACCAAAATAGCCCAGCATTTGGGCAAGAGTCTGCCGGTGAGATATGAAGTGTTCGAGCCGGGCGTCGAGTTGCCGCATAAATCGCAACCTTACACTTTACGGGTCGAGGAGTTGGTCGGACTTCCTACCGTTCAGTGCGACAAGGTGTCGGGCGGAAAGCTGAGCCTGGCCAGTCTCATCACGGGCTTCGCTGATTTCACCCTCGAAAAGTGGAGCTTCATGGGCACCGATCAGTTCATCACTGTCACGGTTGAAGGAATCGACGCCAGCAATGAAAAACTGATGATTCCCGTCCTCACGGAGTCCCCGGTTCCGCAAGTGGCCCAAAAGATCCCTGTCGGGCAAATTTCCAAAGTCAATCTGCAGCGGTTCAAACTTAACACCGGGATTGATGTGAAGGTCAAAGTCAGCTTCGATAACAAGCAGACCTGGAAGTCTTTCCCCATATTGCAGCCGACACTGATTGCGTGAGTCCTGCGTGCTTCAGTTAACGGGTTAGCCTGCCAGGGCAAACCCGTTTTTCGTGTTCGGCGCATTTACTGGTAGGTGATTGTGAAGCTCAGTGCACCTTTGGCCAGGCCCGGGCGAACCGCTGCCGAGGGTTCGGTCTGGTAGAAACGGGCGTTGAACTTGAGTTCAGTTTCGCCTGGTACAATGGGGATGATTGGCGCTTGCGTGGCAAGTTCCACTGGCGCACCGTGATTGTCCAATATCTGAATCCCGACACCTTGTGCGCCCGAATCGCTGGTCAAGCTGAAAATGCCATCAGTGGTCGGGCCGATGGGTGCCGACCCCAGGATGCCGTCGAGCCGGATGTGGGCCTTCGCAACGAAACCTCCCCCCGTGCCGGTCTCGCATTGGCTCAACGTGATCGTGAAGGGTACTGGCGTAGTGGTGTAGCCGGGGCCGGTGAAGTCAGCCTTGTCCCATTCGCCGAGCTCAACGGGGTCGGCGCTGACCGGATTGGCGCCGACGCTGCATTGGGCCGTAACAATGGTGCCGATAACGCCATATCCGAACACTTTGCCCAGATCGGTTACATGACCACTGAACAACTCGCGGCCATCCAGCGAGTGGTGGCCAGGGGCCAAAGGTCCGGTTTTCACCAGGGTGATGCGATTGGAAAGACTGCTGAGTTGTATCGGGGTCAGCAGATTTTTGTCGTTGAAAGCGTCATAAGGCACGGTCGCAACGCCGATAGGGGTAAAGGCGTTGGCAGACACACCATTGAGTGGAAAGCCCAGTTTTACTCGTATGCCTACACCGGGGATGTTGGTTTGCATGACTTTGCCGGTGACATCCTCGCCGTTGATCGGATCCAGTGGGCCCGCAAAGATAGGGGCTGTGGCACGGGCATGGAAATCCAGGCGTTTGGTGCCATCGTTACGGCATTCGATGGCCTGGCCTGCGTTATTGGGCGTGGAGTGATTGACGTCAACGGTGCCGATGATGGTTCCGATGCGCGCATCCCGTGGAACATACAGGGTTCCCAGGTTGCGCTGGTAGCTCATCATTGCCGGCCCGCCCGTGCTCCAGGTGCAATTACTGGCCATCGCCAGGGGGGCGATGCAACTGGCGGCCAGCGTTGCTCCCCGCAGCAGGCGGTGAATCGAAGATTTCATTGTGTATTTCCTCGGGGATAGTCGATGACGTCTGTCGCCTCAGGTTTGCTCACAGGCATGTCAGCTCCTGCATTCGGTAGCCCTGGACCTGTTCCATGTTGCCGGGGTCGATACTCAGCCGGCATTGCGCATCGCTCTGATCGCCCCAATGCACGTCGAGTGTCCTGGGTTCGGTACTGGTGGACAGCATGACCTGGCCGGCCTGGCCGACGATTCCCATGACAGTGCCGTCGACATCGCTGACTTGAGCACCGAAGGGCAGTGGGTGGCCCTGCGGTGTGCGCCCGGTGATGATCAGACGGTTGACCGTGCGTGCCGGGAAGCTGGCTTTGACCACTGCGCCGCGTCGGGGCACGACTTGGGTAGTGCCATTTTCGATTTCCACTTCGGGACCCAGACTGTCCGTTCGCAGCGCCACTGGATTGACCCGGTAGGGCTGCAAATGAGGCATCAATGCGTAGCCACGACTGTTGGTCAAGACGCCGGTGGCATTCATGATGCCGACCCCGGCAATCTCCGGTACTTCGACCAGGGCAGAGGTTTCGCCCAGATAAGGCCCTGCCTCCAGACCGTCGGCATGAAGCAGCAGCGCACCGCTGGCATTGACTGAAACACTGCGGTAATCCTGGCCCTGGGTCAGCCCGGCGCCTATGCTGCCCAAGGATGTCTGATAGCCGACAGAAAGCGCTGCTGCCTGTTGGCTGTTTTCATCGTTACTGACACTGACACGGTAATTGAGCCGGCTCTCGTCGACACTGCCACCGAGGCTGGCACGCTGGCTGTAGCGGTCGCCATTGTTCTGAACATCGAAAGTCACGTTGCTGGAACGGCCAAAATTCAGTGGCAGCGACGCACTCAGGCCGAACTGTCGATCGGTGCCGCGCGTGTTACTCAGCGACTGTGAGGCATACAGGTTGTAACTCACACCCTGGAGTTGGGTGTTGAAATTGAACTGGAACTGACGTTGTTGGTGATCGCTGCGTCAGTAATCCTGATGGGACAGGGTCAAACTCAACGAGCTGCGACTACCGACTGGCTGATAGATCGAGGTTTCCAGGCGGCTGCGTCGGCTGCCGTGGAACGTCGAACCCTGGCTGCGTTGACGCACGGCCTCGTCGAAATCCCGATAGCCTTCGGTGGAGTAGCGATAGCCGGCGAAACGCAGGTGGGTTCTGGTCGCGAAGGATTTGCCGTATTTCATCGCATAACTCATGCCTTGAACCTGTTGCACATCCTGGGTGTCGATGTCGGCGTCGGAGCGGGTGACGTCCAGAGCCAGCGCGCCGATCGATCCCAGATCCCTGGCTAAGCCGAGTGTGCCGGCACGGTAAAAGTCACTGGCCATCAGGCCGCCGTACACCGTCGAGTTCCAGGCGGTCCCCATGGCCAGGGTGCCTTGCCAGAGCAAAGGTTCATCGAGACTGCTCGTGGGGTTGTAGCGGCCCACTGCACCGCTGTAGCGCCATACGCCTTCACGCAGCAGATTGCTGATGCTCGCGTAGGGCTGGGTAAAACGTCGAACCTGGCCGTCGGCTTCGGTCAGGATAATTTCCAGTTCGCCACCGCCGCCGATGGTGCTCAGGTCATCTATTTCATAGGGGCCGGGACTGACGTAGGTTGAGTAAATCGGGTAACCGTTTTGCAGTACCTGCAGCTTGGCGCGGGTTTGTGCCACGCCACGGATGATCGGTGCATAACCTTGAAGGGCGTCGGGCAACATGCCCATGTCCGAGTTGATCAGCAGACCTTTGATCGGAACGCTGCGCAAAACGTCGCCGCCGGTGAAGGTTTCGCCCAGCGTCAGATTGGCGTGGGTACCGGGCAGGTCCCGTTGCGCATAGGTGTAGGCTCTGGTCCAGACGCGCTTGCCTTCTGCGTCCTGACGCATCGACTGGTTGCTGCGTAAACGCCAGGCACCCAGATTGATTCCGCTGTTCAGGTACAGGTCGTCACTGCTGTTCCTGCCCCCAAGCCGGCTGGTCCCTTGCTGCGCCGAGACCTGGTAGCTGACGAAGGCGGCGTTGATGCCGTAGTCCCAGCGATCGGGATCGACACGGCCGATGACATCTCGACGCATGGCGATTTGTGGAATGGAAATCCCCAGCAACAGCTTGCCGGCGTCGAAGTCAATCTCGGCACCGGGGATCAACGCAAAGAGATCGACGCAAGGACCGCGCAGCAACGTCGGATCCGCCAGGCTGTCGAGCCGTACACCCAATTCTTCGAGCAGTTCGGATGACAGGCAAGGCAGCAGGCGATTACTGTTGGCGTCAAGTTCGAAGATCAGCTCGCGCTGACCGAAATAGCGCAGATTGACCTGGATGTCTACCCGGTAACGTCCCGGAGCCAGGCCCTGGTTGTTGGCCAGGGCACGCAGGGCCAGGGCGCCGGCATCGCCTGCATGGGCGGGGTTCTGACGCATGAATCCGCTGTGGAATTCCATGGATTGGGATGCCAGCGTCGGTCTGATATCCAGCAGGAGGGCACCGGTGCCGCCAATCAGGAGTAACTGCGCAAGGCGCAGGCGTGCACGCACGGCCGCGCGCCCGCGGTCGGGTAATGAAATCATGGTTATTGTTCCTGGCAGTTAGTGCGGGTGCACTGCCTCAAGGGGCCAGTTGGATCGGCAGGGTCAAAGGCGTGGTGTAACCGCCATAGTCGTTTATCGCCGAGAACACGACCTGCAGGTTCTTGCTGGCTTTGATCCCGTTCAGGGCGTAGGTCTGGCTGTTCATGGGTTCCACCATGACGGCATTCGCAACGGCATGACGCTGACTGCCGCCCGTCACTTCAAGGCGGGCGAAAGACACATGGAAAGGGGTTGGATTATTCACCACGAGTTGGGGCTGGCCACCGACAGCCTTTATCGACCATTGCAAGTCTTTGAGGCGGGCGACGGGGTTTTCCTTGAGTTGGCTGGGGCGATAGAACAGCTTGATGCGGGTGCGCAGTGCGATGTTCAGGACATTGCCGTCGCCTTCGGTGTGGGCTTGCGGAATTTCCTGCACGTTGAAATAGAACAGCGACTCGCGATCAGCAGGCAATGAATTGGGCAAACCGTTGATCTGTACTTGCTGCTCCTTGCCGGGGTTGAGCCGGAACAGGGGAGGGGACGGGATGAATGGAACAGCCGTGGTGTCATCATCGCTGGCTGTATTGACCCAGGTTTGCACGGCGAACGGCCGGTTGCTGGGGTTGGTGATGATCACCGAGGTGCTGCGCTTGTCGCTGTCGAATACGATGCGCGTGGCGCCGACGGTCAAAGCCGCCTGGGTGGCGGGGACATGCGCGGTCAACATGAGCGCAGTCATGCAGACACCGGCAGCAAGTCGGCAAACAGCAGGTTGTTGGGAAAGGCCGAACATGGGGTATTTACCTTTTTACACCAGGGTGAGCAGCGAACGCCCGGACGTATCGAAAAGTCGCTTGAACACGACGCAAACAGCGCCGTGTTCAAGCGGGGCAGGGTGGCTATCAGTTGATGGCTACAATGAACTGAACGTCGGCGGAGGCCGCACCCGCTGTCACCGTGGCGGCGGTGGACCGGTAGTAGGCGTTGAAGATCATGTCAGTCGTGCCGGAGTCGTTCAGTTCGTACTCGGCGGACGCTGTGCCTGGCTTGAGCGGCCCGCTCTTGTCGTGAAGCGAAATCACTACGCCTTTGGCGCCGTCATCAGTGGGGGTGACGGTGAAGTAGCTGCCCGTCGAGTCCGCGGCGCCGTTGAATGTGACAGTGGCTTTGTTGTCGGTTGGATCGAAACCGCAGCCAGGGCCGGCAGCAACGCGCAGACCAAAGCTTTTGCCCTTGTATTCCTGGCCAATGGCGGTAAAGCGGCTCGCGTCAATATTGCCCATTTTCACCTGGCTGCCTGTCGAACCATCTTCCGGGTTGATGATTTGAATCGGGCAGGTGCTACTGGTGATGCGGCCTTCGAAGTTGATGGTGCCGGTGTTGGCGAATGCGGAAGTGCCAGCCAGTGCTGCGGAAAGTCCAAGGATAAGAGCTATTGGATTTTTGTACATGATGTGTCCTTAGTTGTTTAGTGCCCGTAAATACAGGGTGTATTTATGTTGTTGATTGCACTGGGTAATAGAGTTTGTTGTGTTGTGTTGCGATGTCATGACGGGGCGGGATTCTAGAGGGGTTTTTCGTATTTAAATAGCTATCGGAACCGTCGAGATGTCGACGTGGTCTGTAGGATTTTTCGACAAATTTGTTTGATGCGTAATCATTATTTATAGTTGGTTAATCAGTTGTAACTGCGTATTTAGATTTTAGAGTTTCTAATGAGGGAAATGTACAGCCAAGGGAGGTGTGCGTCAGGAGTATTTTGAATGATGAGTTGATTTCAATCAGTAATGGGTGGTTTGGGGGGGCTCTGTAATTACGAGGAATAGCTGTAATTGCAAAGCCCTTTAGCAGTTTCTTATTTACGTATAGATGTGTTTGAGTTGCCTATTATTTTAAAGGTTCCACTATCATCCGTCTTGGTTATCGACATCCCTGCATGCGCAACATCTATTTCAGATTTAGAGACTCGCGCACCAGTAAACATTATTTTATTGGGCGCATTAGTTGGTTTAGGTGCAGGAGGTTTCGGCTGCGACGCTTGCGGAGTTTTAGAGGCAGCACTACTCTGTGTAACAGAGCTATTCGGCGCGACTCTTGCTGGCCGCGGTGGGGTAAGTGGGCGGACGGATTGTCGATTAATCGTCTGAATTGTCTGTGTTCGAGCTCCAGCGACATTACTGGACAAACCACTGCCGGTGACCGCAGCATTTGTTGCACCCCCAGACGAGTTCTGGACACTTGATAAAAGCCTCGGTAGGTCCTCCCCCACTTCCTTCATTGCCGAGCTTGCAACTCTCGTCATAAACGAATCAAGTGCGCCTGCCCCCACCGAAGGTATTATCGACGCAAGCCCCAGATACATCGCCCATTTACCCGCTTCCTCGTCCCCGTTCGCGGTGCTCACTGCTTGAGCGGCTGTAGCCCCGCCACTCATTACGGCGGCGGTCGCAAGTGCTCCAGCTTTAGCAAATAAAATCGGAGCGAGTGGACCCGCGCCGGCTGCTGCCTTGAAGGCTTTGACCGCTGCAAAACCCGTATAAAGCGCAAACACTGCTCCTACCGCCACAAACGTCCATGCTAACCAACCACCCCCCCCCCCGGACGACGGAGGGGTATAGTCTTCATCCGGATGCCTCAACCTGCCGCTCCAGCCAATTGCCTCGTGCCCCGTGGGGTCGCGCAGGGCGATCGGGTTACCCCGGCAATAACCATAGGGATTCACACCGCCGCTGCCGAAGGGGCTTAGCGAATCCCGAGTATGAAAGCGCATCAACACCGGGTTATAAGCCCGGTAGCCCTTGCCCAACAGATACCACCCGTTGTCCGGGTCAAGGAATTCGCCGTTGAAGGCCAGCCGGCTCTGTGGTGTGTCATCACTGTGGCGCTCGCCATAGGCGCTGTAAACGGATGTGCGCAACGTGTCCTGCTGACTTTCAGCCACCACGGTGTCGTTCGCGTTTGACTGCAGGAGCAAGGTTTTGGAAGTGTCCCCTGCCTGTTGTTGTCCCAGGGGCTGACTCTCGTTGTAGAGGAAGTGTGTCTGCTGTTTATCCTTGACCACCGCACTCAATTGCAGGTCCTGATAGAAGCGCAAGGTCTCCAGATGGCCTTCTTGTGAGGTCACCAGTTGGTCGTTACTGTCGTACCCGTACTGATTGACGATCGGCCCCGAAGGCGTCTCGACTTTCAGCAGGCGACTCTGGCTGTCGTAATACAGTCGCTGTCCGCGCTCATCATTGAGCAGATCGCCGTTGGCGTTATGGCTGAATGTCGGATCCCCCGTCGCCCTCGATGGGGTATAGGTGACTTTCTCCAACAGAAAGGGATCATTGCTCGCGTATTGAAAGCCCATCCGTTCGTCGGTTGAACCGTCCGCGAATTTCGTCCGCACCAGAATGATGTTGTCCACTGCATCGAAGGTGAAAATCTGCTCGCTGATTGGCCGGCCTTCGCTGTTTCTGGGCAAGGTCATGCCCGAGCATCGATGGTTGGTGAGGCGGCCGCGAACATCGTACCCGAATGTTTCCTTGAGCAGGCTGACCGCGCCTTGTCGTAAATGTCGACTCTCCAATTGACCGTCAAGCAACCAGGTCTGCTCTTGAATGCGTTCTGGCTGCGTGTTCAATTTCTGGGTTCGACGGACTTCATGTCCCTGATCGTCATATTCCAGTTCGGTGACCAACACGCTGTCGGCGGCCAGGTCTTTAGTGGTGGTTTTACACAGTTGGCCCAAGGGGTCGTATTCGAACGTGGCTGTGAGTTGACCCTGATCGATACGCTCCACCCGACCGAAGTCATCATAATGATGCACAGTGTCCAGCCCATCGGAATCTGCCGACTTCAAGTCGGTTCGTTTCAGCAAACGGCCTTGCAGGGAGCTTGAATATTGGGTGTTCCAGGCTTTTCCTTGTTTGTCGATCCAGCGCTCACTGAGCAACTGGTTGACCTTGTTGTAGGCGTACTCCCTCGTACCTTGTTCATTGTGTGCACAGGTAAGGCGCGCGCTGGTCGGGTCATAGTCGAAGCCAGCCGTTTCGTCCCGTGCCCGAGTGCTAATGGGTTGGTCAGTCAGGCGCAGGTTATAGTCGTATACAACGGGATCGCCCGCAGACGTGGTCTTGCTGCGGACCTGCATTTGGCCGCCATCGTAGAAGTAACGCTCCGTGCACACGCCGCTCGTGAGCCGGGTCAGGCGTCCAAGTCCGTCAAAGTCTTGCTCGCCCGCGGTATGGGTCTTGCCGTTGCCGATTACACGCAAGGCCACCGGTAATTCCGCGGCGCTGTGTACGGCAAAGTCCTGTTCAACGATGTCGTTATTCGGCAGGGTCGTTTTGATCACCCGTGACCATGGGTCGTAGTCAAATTTGGTGATACGTTTGTACGCGTCGCTCGTTTGGGTACAGCGACCCAGTCCGTCATATTGATAAGTTTCAAAAGAAACTTCCTGTTCCGTCGCATCAAGCACCCGCGTCCGCACTGGTTTGCCGAACGCGTTGAGCCAGGTTTCGTTACGAGCGCTGATAATGGGATTTGGTCCGGCGCTCTGGAGCCAGCTACGTATGACCGGCCCCTTCCAGTCCGCAGTCCCGATCGGGTCGATACGTTGATGCGATTGGACATGATCCGGACCGGTTGCCGTGCATTGCTGCGACCAGTCGTCGTACTCGAAACGGGTGATCAAAGCCTGCTCTTTACCGTTCAACCAGTCGTATTCGGTGCTTTCGATCAGCTCCCCCCGCGCGTTGTAGCGTGCCGAACTGGTTCGCCGGTACAGGCTCGGATCGTCACTGTCGACATTATCGCGCTCTACCAGGATTGCGCGACCGAGCCCGTCATGGACGGTGCGCGTCTTGACCTGCCTGGCATTGATGATGATGTGCTCGGCCGGTTCTCCATGGACGGTGCTGAGTGTGTTTAGATACTCGCGACGGGCTTCGTTGGGCGTGTCGTACGCCACAATCTCACTGGTCAGCTGATTCATCGCGTTGTAAGCGTATTGGATTTTTACATCTCCGTCCTGGTTCAACAGTTCCTGCCCGGTGACCAACGAATGCCGGACGGTGGTGGTTTTGGTCGTGCAATCGAAATCACTACGCGCGGTTTGTTTGGTTTCCAGCACGGGTACGCCAAGTTGAGGGCTGTCGAGCCGGCAGTATTGGAAATCAATGAAGCTGGACGTGCCATTCATGGTCAGTTTTTGCTGCGAGACACGGCCGTGCTGGAAGGCATCGTCCGGGTCTTCGATGTACTCATATTCCGTGCGCTGCAATTCGGTTTCGCCGCTGGCCTCCAGCTGCACCAGCGTCTCGCTTTCAACGGTTTTCCACTTTGGTAACGGACTGCCGGTCAACGGCTCCAGGGATTTATAGGTGTAGCGCGTACACAGTGTGGGCGCCTTGCCATTGGGCGACGGCGCCGGCGTTACGGTACGGTCCTTGAGGTGGCGCACGAAGTCATCGGCATCGGCCGCGGGGTACCAGGTGCTGATTTCCGTCACGCCATTGGCCTGGGTCTCTGTCAGCAGGTTGCCATGGGGGTCGTAGGTGCTGCTGACGGTTTCGCTGCGCTGGCGCATTACGGTGCCGTTTTCCACCTGCGCCCACGTGGTTTTGACCTCAAGGGGCAATTGGCAGTAGGGGGTCTGTTGCTCGAACGGTACGTTCGGGGTCAGGGCGTAGGTGGTCTCGACAGTCTGCACGTGGTCGTTCTGGGTCGTTGTTTCCCTGGTCTGCAAGTGGAACTGGTTGAACACCCGTTCGATGGAGCGCACCGGTTCATCGTCGACATAAAGGGTTTCAACGCTGAGGTATTTGTAGGCACCGATGTGCTTGTAGAGGTTGTCGAGGCCGCCGTCGTCCCAGGCGATATTGAGTCCGCGGCCCACGAAATTGTGCTCATCCTTCGAATAGCTGTAGCGGACATCGATCTTCGTGTCGGGCTGGTCGTCGGGATAAGTACGGTGGTGGGTTACCCGCGGTAGCGGCGTGCGACCACTGCCCTGCGGGAACTGATGACCGAGGTCTTGATAGAGGATTTCCTCGCGTCCGCCCGCGGGGGTTTCCACTGTGCGGATGTACAACTGATGGTCGATTGGCGACACCCAATAGCCGAAGCGCCAGGACGCCCCGTTTTCGGTGGGCAGCGTTATCTTGCTGACATATTTATCGGAGCCCTGCAGCGTCATGACAAAGCGTGCCACGGGGTCACCATCGGGACCGTCAAAAGGGTACAGCCGTATATCGACCGAAGAATTGTCGCGCTTGACCGCCAGCAACGTCCGGTCCGAGTCATCCTTGATCGATTTCAGGATGTAGTGCGAGTCCCTGAAGTGGGTGTGTTCAAGGGTGATACTGTGCCCTTCGGGAGCATAAATCTTCTCGGGCAGGGCTATCCGGTTCACGCCGCTGCCATGCACTTTAAGAAACTCGACGACGCCGGACTTGTGATCCACCCGGAAATGTTCGTCGTCAATCCTGAAGAAATGGAAGCTGTCGAGTTTCTTCTCCTTCATCACCAGCTGGTTACCGCTGGTACCGGTGACCTTGAAGGTTTCGCCGGTACTCAGCGCTAGAACATTGTTGCCGGGCGTGTATTGCGACAGTGACACATTCCAGCCCCGGCCGTAACCCGTGTCCAACGTGTTGAGCGGGCTGTAGTTCAATCCTGTACGGAAACCCGGGCCGCGCAAATCATTGGTTTGAATGTCAAAAAAGTTAATTGAAAACTTATAAAGACCAGTACGCGGATCAACCCCGCCTCGCGCGGAACTCATGAATGAAAGTGCGTTGGAATGCACCGAGGAAGTAGCAGCCATGGGTGTGAACCTCGTTTTCGGGGAATAGAACCGGTCGTGGGAACTCAGGCCGATATCAATGATGTCAGTACTTATCAGCAACCCGCGTCAAAACACCAATAAAGCATCGGGCTTCGTTAAGCAGATTTTTATCTGTATCCGAGAAGGAATTCAGACAATCAATAAAACAATACCAGCCTGTTGGCGCGCCGGAACCTATCAGTTCTGATAGTGGGCAGATCGAAAATCAAAGCGTAAAACATAGCCATCGCTGATTGTTGAATTGATTGGTGCAGCGGCCATGTAACTGGCCTGACGCTGCGTGCAAGAGGAGTGAAATGATGGCTGCTACGCAACGACCCGCGCCCTATATTCCCGATTTGGGGCCTGATAACACTCTTGATCTCGACCGGCTGGGAAGTGCGGATCTTAAAACCTGGATCAACTATCCGGGGATAGCCGAAGGCGACTGTTTTTGGCTGGGCTGGTGGGGGTGCAGTGCGCTTGGCAAGGCCGTCGATGAATTCGACAATTTAATAAAAATACAGCCTGGCGAACTACAACCGGAAGGAAGACTTGTCTCCATCTCCAACGACAAACTCAGGGATCTGAATCAGGGGTATGTGTTCTATTCAACCAGCAAGTATGACGAGGACAAACCGGATAAGCCTGGGGAAGAGTCCCTGCGCCTTTTTTTTAAGGTAGGCAAACGCCCGTACACATCGCCGCTGTTGCCTGTCCCTCAATTCAAGCAATCCCACGCTCTGGCCGTGGACCTGGAAGCTATAGGGCCTGGAGGAGCGACCGTGGTGACGGCTCGTTATCAGGCCATGTCACCGGGGGACGTGGTGACACTGATCTTGAAATTGTATTTTGGAGAAGACGATTACTGGGAAACGTTCGACTTTCCGAAAGATATCTCCGAGGACGACATTGGCAAACCGGTGACGTGGACGATATCGAAGAATCTATTTGAGGTCATAGTCGATGGCTTTGCGCAAATGAGCTATTGCATCGACTATGCAACACCGACGGTGCCCAGCTGTTCGGCCACACAAACCGTGCATGTCATCGCGCCGCCGGATACCCGGCTGCCAGCGCCCATAGTCGTTGGCTATGACGACGGCGGTGAGCTTGATCCCGATTTGTACCTTGACGGCCTCCCGGTGTGTGTTCCGATGTTTGACGGTGCTCGAGCGGGCGACTATGTGGTGGTCTATGCCGAAGGCGATACCTCCCTCACCAAGACACTTCGAGTTGATCCATCGACGATTGACAGTCGGGTTATTGAGGTCAATCTGGAGCGCGCCTGGTTAACGGCCAATCAAAACAGCACTATCCGTTTGATGTACCAGCATGCACGTATGGGCAATGCAGGTACTTCCAGACCTCTGACCCTGAAACTGAGCAAGCCGTTGAAACTACCGTTCGCCATCGTTGAGACGGTGACTGATGGTGGTGAGGGCAAGGGCTATTTGCTGGCCAATAGAATCACCGGCGGCGTGTACATCCAGGTTCCGGAAGAAGCCGACATTGGTGTGGGCAAGCAGGTCCAGATGCACTGGAAGGGCTACGGGGCTACCGGCAGCCACATTGCCGACCCCATGTCCGGTAATGCGAACCGCTACTATATCCCGACTAAAGCCATACCGGCGAACATGGGCAAACACCTGGAGGTTTTTTACAAGGTCACCCCACCCGGCAAGGATTCGCAGGTTTTTGATCTGGAAATCCGCAACATGACAACCGGTTGGCCCACCGTGCAGATTGAAAATCCAGATTCACCCGGCAATAAAGTCTCCTTGGCTGCGGCAACAAACGGTGTGCATTTTTTACTGAAGTCATGGACTTATATGTGGTCCGGCCAGCACGTGAAGATTGAAGTTGAAGGTCTGTTAAAGGGCGGTGGCAAAGAAACCTTTCCTGTGCGTACGGGCAGCAACGAAGTGGTCACCGAAGATGAGAATGACGCAGGCGAGTTACGAGCAATATTGCCACGGGACTTTCTTGAAAGACTTGAGCTTTATGAACAGTTCAATGTTTTAGTTTGCACAAGCTTTGACGGCGGCCATACCTATAAGCAGTTCCCTCATATAGAGCCCCAATTAATCCCCTGACACGCAATGGGGGGGGTAATTGTTCTTCAAGGAAAAAATCATGACTGGTAATTCATTGGAAAGCTTGTTGGCGTGGATGGAGACAGATGCAGCCATGTTAAAGTGGGGCATGGTCACTGCGCTTGACAGATCCAAGTTAAACTTGTTGATCATACAGGACTACATCAATCGTTTTGATCTGGGTAGCTATATCTCGCCGATTACGGGTGGCGTTACGATTGTCGAGAATAAGTGGATGGAATATATCTCTGACTTTGTATTGGATAAGCCCCGCTTAAGTTTTACTAACGCCGACATTAATGATTCCAAAGCCATGCTGGAAATGGCAATCATGGGCGGTAGTCAATTTACGCTTGAAAAGGGGAGCGTCGGCTGGAAAGCGAACAAGGTTGGTGAGATAGATCCTCTGCAGGGGCCGAGATTGTATCTGCATTTGCTGCTGAATCAGGTCCCCGGTGATGTCGGCATCGATGGGCGGATTAAACTGGATTTGAGCAAGAGCGATGACTTTCGCCTGACTACCGGCCAGACGCCTCATGAGCAACGTATGGGGGGCGATTTTTTTAGCGACCTTTTCAATCAACTGCCTGACAGTAAGCGAGTCTATTCGTTGGGTACCATTGAGCGCGGAAAAAACGCGTTGATGACGCCACAGGCATTTGAACTGCGGACTCAGACCAATCCAGCCACACGAAATCCTAGATCTGCCGACTACGGTGATGGCGCGATCCTCGCGCTGATAAGGACGTTGAGGCGCACAGGGGGGGATTTCCCAGGTAAAGACTACAGGTATCTGATACCTAAAAGTAAGCAAAATGACTACTCGGCAACCATGCTGTTTGATCGTCAATTGGCGGCTGCGTCTATTTTGTTTGATAGAATGCAAGAATACTTTGGAAACGCTGGTTATACATATGAATTTAACAGTGATGACAAACTCGTTAAAGCAACCATGACACCCGGCAGGATGATAGTTTCTGCGATGAATGAGGAGTTTGAGCCGGTTGAGGGGCGCAAAGTAACGTATGAAAGCACTGAATTGATTTTCCCTGTGGATAGTGATTACCCACTCACTGTCGAGTTTAACAACGATAATAAATTGTTGCTCAAATGGGCCTCTCAAGCTGAGGGGCTGTGGACTTATACACAGCATACTGGAGGCGACCCGTACACTCAGGTAAGACGATACAAAACTTACACGCAAATTGAATATGCGCTGGTGGAAAATGCTGAACGCGAGTTGTTTCTTGTGCAAACTGATTTCAAACATGATATCGAGACTGAAAGGGTTGATGTTCCTGGCGCGAGCAGTGATATTTGGGATGAGGTACTCCTGGAACTTATTCTTGCGATTGTATTGGCGTTGTATCTGCTTACCGCAGTTCAAAATGGCATAAAAAACATTTCATGGAAATCCTCGGTACAAAAGTACCGGTCAATGATTACATCACCGAAATGATCAAACTGAATTTCGGTCAAGTTATCCAGGGGAACGAGGTTTACGCGCCGAGCAATATCGCCTTTTTCGGTCGCATCAACCCCGTCCAGACCAGCTTTGTGATCAGTCCGATGGAAATAGTGATGAGTCTTGGGGGCAGCCAGCAGTTCACCACTAATCCGGTGATGACAGACTTGCAATGGAAGGTTGGAAACCTGACCAAGGGAGCTGGCGCCCCGGGACATATCGACGAACGCGGCTTCTACCGGGCTCCTCTGGCCGGCTCCTTCCCAGGTCGCTTTATCCGGGTCCGGGTCACGGCCACCGACCTGGTCACGGGGTACTTCACTTCGGCCCTGGTGACCGTGATGGCCCGTGAACTGACGGTCAACCCTTTGATCCAGACCTGCGATGTCGGGGCTAGCGTCGAGTTGTCGGAGGGGCATTTGGGAGCGAGTCCGGCTGGCTGGTCGATCAAGAACCCTGTCGCCGGTCAAAGCGGCACGCTTCGGCCCAGCGGCGAACCCGAAGGTGGCTACATCTATGACCACGGACCAGTGGTGGCTAATAAAACCTTCGTGGTGGATGAGATCGAGGTGAAAACCAGCACAGGGGGTACCCGATCGGTCCATGTTCTGGCCTTGCAAAGGCAGCCTGGCATCACGATAAAAATTGCCAGTATTGACTTGGTCCAGGGGCTTGTTGAGTTGAAAGCCATGATCAATGGCAATGATATAGCTGCCGAATGGAGCCTGCCTCTGGGAGGACCCGGTTCGTGGAATGCGCCGGGAGTGTATCGCGCGGAGCCGACTGCCACCGAACGATACGTGCTCATTTTTGCGCTGGTGGACCATGCAGTTTTCGGCGCGTTTGAAGGTTTTCTGATTCTACCCTTGCCGCTGTTTGAGTTTCCGGCGTTGCTCCAGGTGTTAAGCCAATGAAAAACGTTAAACAGGAACTCGAGCTCACTGTTGTTAATTTCCTTCTGAACCGGAGCCCATGTCATGGCTGATAATTCTTTGGAAGATCTGTTGGCGTGGATGAGAGACGCTTCGCCCATGTTACGTTGGGACTCAATCTTTGCACTGGAAGGTACGAGCCTCAATCTTGATCTTCAGCAAGACTACATACGTCGCTTGAGTCAGGACAACGATCTGGGTGCGATCAGTGTGCAGGTCCCGGTTAAAGATACCAATATCACTCATTACTTATCCGGTGTGAAGTTGGCTGAGCCGAAGCTGTCCTATGACAATGCCTCGTTGCAAAGTTACAAGACTGACCTGAGATTGGCCGTGGTGACGGGAAACCTGGCGATGGTGGAACTGGTTCAGGGGCAGAAAAGGATTGTCAGACTTTCCAGCTTCAACCCACTGAATGGACCGCAACTACGTCTGAAACTGCCTTTAGAGGCCGACTCGCGCAGTGTTGTATTTGATCTCGCCAAGAGCGAGGACGTTTTGTTGATGTTGTTCAACACGCCGGCGCAGCAACGTGAAGCCGGCATGCTTTTTCTGGAGCGGTTCAAGGCGCTGGGCGACAACCAGCGTGTTCACACCCTGGCCACGTTTCCCGAGGGGGACAACCCGTTCATGCACAGTCAGCGCATTGACGTGCGTACCCAGAAACGCGACAACCAGGCAGTGGCACCACAGGCCGACAACGAAGACGGGGCTCTGCTTGTTTTCCAGAGAATGAAGGAAGGCAGCGCAGGTGATTTTCCAGGGGATGATTCACGCTTCAGGTATTTGATTCCGGATGCGACCCCGGAAAAAAACTGGACGGGAACGGCGATGTTTTCCCAGGCGTTGATCCATCGCGCAGCGTTTGGGCATGCGGTGTTGAAAATGTTCGATAAAGTCCAGTTCGTCCGAGAGAACGACTGGACGGGCAGGTTGACGAAAATGGTAGCCGTAAGCGGCGAGTTTCAGGCGCCCGCGGGGTCGTATCAGAGCCGTGATTATCAATTCGAATATGACCCCTTCAGTCTTTCAGCGATGAGTAGTGCACTGCCGTTGACTGTCAAGTTCGATGAAGATCGTGTAACCCAGAGCTGGCAAAGTAACTTGACTCTTTCGTTCAGATTACGACCAGCGGGGGGCGCCTGGGCAAGATATACCGCCATTTTCAAGTTTGATCTGGAACATCACTTTCGCTTTCATGCGGATGATTTCTCGGAGTTGGGCATGGAAGGTGAGTTGTTCACGCCCCATGAACGCACGCAGGAGGTGACTCATGTTTCCGGTCTGCCAGATACCCTTGATCCCGAGTTGCTCGAACGGATCAACGACTTCGTCGCGCAGACAGTCAAGCGGGCGCTGCTTGGGCGCTTTGCCAATAGTTTGTCGGCGATCTCGCCCACCACTTTTCTTGAGGAGTTGCGCATTGTCGATAAAAGCATCCTGCAACCCACCGACTCGGCCTTACCTTATGACCTGGCAAAGTTCGGCCAGGTACAGGCTTCGGGTTCCTCGTTCGCTATTGTTCCGCAGCAATCGCTGGTCGCCGCCGGCAAAACGCTGCAACTAAGCACAGAACCCGATCGCCAGGGCTTGAGATGGACAGCGGAAAACCTTCCTGGCAGCAGCAGTCACCCCGGCGACTTCATTGCGCCGGGCTTATACAAGGCAGCACCGGTCCATGCGATACAGGGCACGTTCAACAGGGTGTTGGTTATTGCCAAAGACGAAGCCACCGGTGAACAAAGCCTGGCCGTGATCACCGTACTGACGAAGGCCATTACCGTAAATCCTCAGATTCAAACGTGCTTCCATGGCGAGCGGGTCGAGTTGTCGGGGGAGCATACGGGCAAAGGTCCACTGACCTGGTCGATCAAAAACGCCGTTCCGGGCGAGAGTGGCGAGCTTGTGCTCAGCGACTTGCCTGACGGCGATCGCGCCTACATCGCTGGCGATCAAGTGCCCAACAAGACTTACGTACTGGATGAAATCGAAGTGAGCGACAGTGCGGGCAAAGAAGCCGAATCTGCCTGGGTGCTGGCGATTCAGCAGGAGCCCGGCGCAACGATAACAATTGTCGATGAACCGTCCTTGCCACCCGGGCAGATCCAATTGAAGGCCTTCGTCAACAATAACCCGGTGCCCGGTGAATGGTCGTTACCGCTGGATGGACCGGGTTCGATCGACGAGTGGGGCGTATACACCGATGACCCATTGTCGAAAGAACCGTTTGTGTTGATTTTCGTGAAAGTGGACGGCGGTGAGTTAGGCGTGTTTGAAGGCCATATAATTCTGCCGTTACCACTCGATGAATCCCCGGCGGTGCTGAAAGCATTGGCTGAGTAATCTATTGGACGTTGTTTGATTGCTTTGTTTCTTCTATCAAGGCAGAGGGTAATATTATGTCTGGTAATCCGCTGGATAAGTTGCTGAAGTTGATGGGGTCGGGAGATACGACCTCCGGTTGGGGGGCGATTCAAACAACAAATCGTAGCCGGCTCAATACATTGTTGAGACAACAATACATTGAGCGATTTTCTCGGCTGGATTTTTTGCCGGAAATTAACGGCCGCGTGGGGGGGGCTGACAGCCAGTATGTTTATACCGAACTGAAGGATATCGAGTTAACCGCACCATTGCTGTCATTTTCTACTGCGTCGCTCGATAACTCTCGCGCTGTTTTGACGATGCAGGTCGTTTCCGGAAGTTGCACCACTTTCTATCAACCACCAGGCGCGGATGAGGTGCTGTTGTCGACGTTTAACGTCATGGAGCAACAGGAAGCGATCGTGGAGATGGATATCGACCTGAAGTTTGTTTACGGCGTAATCGAGCGAACGGGCAAGGTAGTACTCGATATATCTAATGGGATGAGCTTTCGCTGCAATCTGGGTCCTGACAACGATGCGAATGAGCGGATGGCTGTTCTTTTTCAACAGCGCTTCGCCGAGCTGCCACATCATCGCAGCGTATTTCAGTTAGGCATGCTTGATTTCGACGGCTATAACCCCTTGACACCGAAGTCATTTCGTCTCGCAACCCAGGCCGCCCCTGGTGCACAAGTTCGAGGTGCGTTGAATTATGGTGATGGTGGCGTGGTACTGGCCATCGAACTTCAGGGCAAGAAAGGGGAAGGTCTATATCCGCTACCAAAGAATTTCCCCTTTTTTATTCCCAGCGATCAGGAGAATGGAAAAGACAAGTATTCAGCGGCATTGGTGCTGGCTCGGGAAATGATCCCTTATGTTGGCAACAACAACTTCGACGTGGTCAGAAATTTGCTCTATCCCGGAAAGCATGAGTTTGTAGAACGCGAGCGACATACCCCCGGGGATCTGTTGGTATTGGGCAATGTCAGTCCGAAGCAGACCCTCTACACCCTGGATCCCGCCTCCAAAACGATCCGGGCCGGGGAGACGCAAAGTTTCACCTTGCGGAACTGGAAGGGGGACCCGATTCAGGCCAGCAGTTGGCGGGCCGTAAGCCTGAGCAGCCGTACGGCAGAAGGACACGGCACCATCACCGGCGGCCTCTACACCGCACCTTCAAGGACTCATATCGGGTATGACACCTCACAAGTGGTGGTGACCGCCGAGTATGTCGACAAAGGCATCACCTACACCGCTTCGGGATTGCTACGGGTGGTGTTCGACACCGGGACAATTGCGCCGCGAGTGACAACTTGCTCGGCACCGTCCCTGTCACAACCCGTAGTACTTAGAGCATCGTCCCTTGACAACGCTTCTGTGCGCTGGAAGTTGCTCGCACCCGTATATGGCTCGTTGGCCCAGAACGGTAACCTTGCATCGTTCACCGCAGATGCCCGTGCCAGGTCAAGGGGCCTGGCAGTGCAGCAAATTGAAGCGACGGGGACCCAAACGAGCGAGACCTTTGTATTGCTGTTGAACGCACAGCAACAGCTGCGGATGACACCTTCTTATGTTTCGGCGGTCCAGACAGCCACGGTAGTGCCGCTCAAGGTTGACGCCACCCTGCTACCTGGCGTGCCCAGACGCTGGAAAATGGCGGCGGGCCGCGGCATTGTCGATGCTACCGGTCGTTTCACGGCCCCGCCGCAAGGCATTTCGTCCAGCAGCGTCGTGCAATGTGAAGTTGTGCAAAACGGAATTGTTTTTGCCAGCGGCTACAGTGTCATCAAATATTCTGAACTGGAGCAGCAGTCAAGCTGGAAGGAACTTGGCGAATTCACCGTCAAAGTAGTTGGCGGGACTGAGCAACAGAGTAGTGGCAGCGTGTTTAGCAATGGCTGGCAGCAATTGCTGCTACAAGCTTTCATCGAGACGCTGCCGGAAAACAATACGGAATACCCATTAAGCGTACGTGAGAAGGCCAGCTTGCGTTTGGTGGACAGTAACACGAAAGATGAGATCGAATTTTTGGATGAGATGGAAGAAGGCATTTCCGAGGGCGACGCTAAGGTATGGCGCACGCACCTGGTCCCAAACCGTTTTAACCTGGCTATGGGCCGGTCAGCAGCGGAAGAAAGTTCGCCTGATTCTGCGCGGTCTTCCGTCAGTGTGCTGCGTTTTTATCTCCATACCCGTGCAAGGGCAGGGGAGACGACGACGTTCCATGTAAAGTTCCAGGCTGACAGTGACGGTCGCTGGTGGGAATCTACGGATAAAACCAGCAACAACGCCAAGATCAACGTTACCCCGCTGAAGATTCCACAGTTTGAAAGCGAGGACTACGTTTTTAAACGAGTCAGGGTCGATGGTGGATCCGGAAACCCGAACCCGGATCCTCCGGAAGAGGACGACGATTTCTCGTTTCATTTGCGCACTATCGATTACTGGGTTTTCTACTTTCTCGGCAGGCCGGGGGGGCACCAAGGTGCTGCGTTTGAAACAATGGAATTTATGGCTGTAGACGGAATAGAAATCACCACAGGGACTATTCGTTGGGAAAGTGAACAACTCGCCGAGAAGATGTTCAGCTGGACTGGCTATATCTTCCAGGATCCGCTGAAACCGGTAAATTCCAACAAGATTCAATTCGATGGGTTGATGAAGGATGTCGTCAAGAGCGAAAACCTGGACATCAACGTGGATCACTCGGTGTTTGAACGAGGAAAGCTGGTCATTAGTCTGCATCGTTCTGATCGAGTTCCTTATATAAGGCCGACAAATACATCCAGGGCAAAGTTGTCACGGGATCTGGCCGTGCTACTGATCGATAAAAATGGAAATCCACACCGGCGGCGAATCTCTTATCTCCCGAGCAGTATCGTGGGTGATCGAAACAAATTGGTGCATACGGAGTTTTTTCCGATCCCATGAAGCTCGGTATTGTCGAGTAAGCGATTCGCATCTATTTGGTAAGTGAAGGAGTTGCTCAATGAAATTTTTCAAGAAAATCACCGTTGGATTGATGGTGTTGGCTGGTTCGATTCATATGGGTTGGGCATGGGGTGAAAGTAAAACCACGGAGAGTAGTACTGCAACAATTGAGTTTGCCGCGGAGTCGGATGGCGGGGGGAAAAACTGCTCATTTTATGTGAGAGATCGAGAACAAGATTTTTCCGGTACTCCCTGTGGAAATGATCAGGCTAGCTACTTTAGGCTGTTGAATGTGCCCTCAGCGACTGAAATCTGGCTGTATGACAAACCAGGCTGTAGTAGGGCGGATTGGTTTTTTGGCATGAAGACCATCGTTCATCCCATATCAACAATTTGGATTTCTACTGAAAGTCTGAGAGATATGAAGGAGGGTGATGTTGTAAAAAAGGGTTTGCAAATGATTGAAAATGGGAATGATGGCGACCAAATTAGAGGGAAGTTATCCTGTATGAAAATTGTAATGTCGTTGCCTGGATGGTGGCCTTAGCTGATTTGTTGCGAAAATAAATATCTCTATTTAACTATTCGATTCGCCCCGGCGGCTATTTAACAACAGTCGGGGCCGATCATTAGCTGTGAGAAAATTGATATGGCCATTTCAACTTCCGTACACTCAGACGCTTTCAAGTTCATGAGTTTCCTTGCCGGTGGTGTAGACCCTCGCACCGGGCAATATACGCGAACCCTCACCTTGCTCGACGTCAAAACCAACGATTTGCAAGGTCCAGGCCAGAAAGTGGAGATGAACTACAACCCGCTCAACACTTTGGACACGGGTTACGGCCTGGGCTGGACATTGCGGTTGTCGCAATACACGCCCGGCAACAATGTTCTAGCGCTGAGTACCGGCGAAACCCTCAAGGTCACCGGTACCAGCGGTAACCAGCTGGTGATGAAGGAGAAGAAACTCGACAGCTTCCATTTCTTCAGGATTGACGACGAACATTTCCGGGTGGATCACAAGTCCGGCGTCGTCGAGTTTCTTAAAGTGCATGGCAGCGGCGTGAACCGGATAGCCCTGCCCGAGAAGATTTATGCTCCCGAAGGGCACAGTATCACCCTTGAACACACCCACTTCAGGGACTCGCACTACATCCTGAAATCGATCAAGGATGACTCGGACCGGACGTTGCTGGCGGTCAAACGCGACAATTCTTCGGTCGATATACAGCTGTACCCTTTTGACGGTCCCGGTGGTGACCCCTTGGCACGCTTTGTCATGACGCTGATGGGACCCGATAAATATGTCAGCAAGATCACGCTGCCCACCGAAAACGGGGCGTCCTGGCGCTTCGGCTATTGGGTGTCGCCAATCGACCATCAGTTGTACATCAATACAGTGGAAACCCCCACGGGCGCACGCGAGGAAATCCTCTATCAAGACCGCGGTCATCAGTTCCCGCTGGGCAGTGGTCGCAAGCCGCTACCGCGGGTAACCCACCACCGTATTTTTCCCGACGACCAGCCCGACACCTTGATCGATGTCCGCTACACCTATCCGGAGGAGTACAACTTTTTGGGCTACGGGCTCAATATCGCCTGGGACGACGGCGGCCTCGACAACCTCTACAAGCACATCGGTGCCTACCTCTACCACAGCGTTGAAACCCTCTATATCGACGACAAGCCGGTGCGCTCCATCGCACGGGATTTCAACCAGTTCCACTTGCAGACCAAGGAAACGACGACCCAGAACAACCACGTGCAGACCGTCGAGACCACCTATTTCCTGACCCCGGACGTACCGTTCGAGCAACAGACCAATTACTGCCAATTGCCCCATGAGGTCAAAACCACGTGGGCGCAGGTGGAAAACGGCACCACAATCCGCCAACGCAGCGAAACCGTCAGCAGCACCTACGACCCCCATGGCAACCTGCTGACGCAGACCCAGGCCAATGGCGTGACGGAAATCAGCACCTGGTACCCCGCGGCCGATGCCGATGACTTCGTGCGCCACCTCAAGGACCGTACCGTAACGCCGGCGCCGTCGCCCAATGGCAAGGCGCCCACCCTGTGTACCCGCTACACCTATAAAACCTTGAGACCGTTGAACGGCACTCGATTGCCGAAGTGGAAAACCGTTGAACGCGAGACGCTGGTGCAGCTGGAGACCAGCGGCGAAACCGAATTGCAGGACACGAAGCATGAACACTTCGACGATCCGGACAATGCGTTCCTGCACGGCCGTGTCTCGCAGCAAACGCTGACCATGAATGATAAGGCCACCATCACCGAATACGAATACTTCAAAGTCGACAGCCCCGAGTTCGAGCAAAGCGTCTTGCGAACAGTCGAAACCGTTACGGGTTTCGATCATGAGGAAGGCAAAAAACACGTAAAAAAAGAAATCACCCTTGAGCATTCACTACACAATGGCGAGCCTTCACTCAATCGCGATGACAACAACGTTGAGATCCGCTACAGATACGACGCGCTTCGCAGGGTCATCAGCGAAACAGTGGCACCCGGTTCCGAGTTTGAAGCCACCCGTCGTTATGAATATCTGCTCTGCGCCAATCCGGGCGACCAGGCCGAACAATGGATGTTCGATGTCAAGGGCGTGAAAACCTGTACGAAGTTCGACGGACTCAACCGGGCGATCTACGAGGAGCGGGATGACGCAGACCACCCGACCCGCGCTGCAGAGCCACGGCAGATATACGCCGCAACCTATAACCCATTGGGGCAGAAGGTCGAAGAGACGGAATACGATTGGCTGGACAATGACGTACGGGTCCTGACCAGCCATTTCGACTATGACGATTGGGGCGAACAACGCTGTGTAACAGGACCGGACGGTGTAAAAACGTTTGAGGAAACCGACCCTATCGGGACGGTTGATTCAAAAGGGCCGATCCAGCGCAGCTGGCGTGAAGGAACGGGACCAAATCCGATGGTCAGCGGCGTCACCGAGACCTGGCTTAACCTGTTCGAAAAGCCGGTTCGCACGGAAAGGTTCGATCTGGCCCAGAAGAGTATCAGCCTGCATCAGTACTTTTATGACGGCCTTGGTCGTACTCACAAGGAGATTGTCGGCTTTGGCGCGGTCCAGCGAGTCAATCTCTACGTCTACGATCCTTTCGACCGGATGATCGAAAACACCTTGCCGGATGCGGCGAAGGTTCGGCGTAGCTATGCCCCGCACAGTTCAGAGGATCTGCCGAGATCGATCAGCGTCAACAATATAGAGCTGGGTACGCAGCTTTTGGATGGACTGGGTCGTATGACCGAGTCGGTCACTGGCGGGCGCAAGCAGACGTACACATTCAAGCCTGGACAAACCCAGCCCGAGACCGTCACCACGCCCAGCGGCCAGGTCATCGAATATGTCTATCAACCGCAGCTGGGCACCGAGCCTGTGCTGAGACGCTTGCCTCGCCTGGGCGTTAAGGGCGAGTACGACGAGGCCGATTATAAATACGATGAGCAAAACGCGCGTCTGCGGGTTTGTCGGGAGCAGGGTTTACAACTCACCCGTGAGTACTTCAGCACCGGTGAGTTGAAAAGTGAAAAGCGTGAAGGGCCGGGCGGTGAACACACCATGTATTATCGATACAGCCGGCTTGGCCGTTTGCTGAGCTACACCGATGTTCTTGGCCAGGAACAGAGTTACGACTATGACCCTCAGGGACGTTTGATAAAGACCCAGCTGGGAACTACGGTCTCGACCTTCGACTACGACTCGCTCGGCCAGACGAAATCGATCACTACCTACGATAAAATCAGTCGGCAAATTGTTGGCATAACGTTGCAACACGATGAATTCGGTCGGGAAACCCAGCGTTGCTTCGACCTCAATGGGGTCAAGCAGACGTTGAGCCAGGTGTATGACGATGTCGATTGCTTGACGCGGCGAACTCTGATGGAGGGTACTGATGTACTGCGTGACGAGAGCTATGGGTATGACCTGCGGGGACGATTGACCAACTATGAATGCACCGGCCGCCTGTGTCCTATTGACCCCTACGGCAAAGTCATCAACAAACAGGTGTTCACACTCGATGAGCTGGATAACATCAGATTGGTGATGACCCATTTTGACAACACCTTCAATCGGGCGAGGTACTTCTACGACAATCCGGACAAGGTGCAACTGAGTAAAGTCACCAACACTCATGCGGACTATCCACCGGTGATCAATCTACTCTACAACCTGGACGGGCACCTGATTCAGGACGAAGAGCAACGCACCCTCAAATATGACGCCCTTGGCCGGTTGATCAGCGTCAGCGAACCGTCGGGTGGGGCGTCGAAAAGCAACAGCTACATCTACACTCCCCTGGATAACATCGCCGGCAATGACGACGGCAGCGGACAGGCGCAGCGTTTTTACCAAGGCGATCAGTTGGCCAACCAGGTCAAGGGTGCTGACAGTCGTACGTTCATGTGGGGTGACAAGACTGCGCTCGCTGAGCTCTGGGCAGGTGATGTCCCAAAGTCTTGATGCTGGCCGGTGATCGCAAGAACTCCGTGTTATCCAGCATGAGTACCACCGGACGGGTTGACAGCGCCTATACGGCATATGGTTATCGAAAGGATCAGCCGTTTGATAGCAGTGCTATAGGGTTTAATGGCGAATTTCGTGAAGAGGAAGTCGATTGGTATTATCTGGGTAATGGCAATCGGATTTATAACCCTGTACTGATGAGGTTTCATAGCCCGGATAGTTACGGCGTGTATGGAGAGGCGGGATTCAACCCATATGCGTACTGCTTCGGGAATCCAAATAACTTTAAGGATCCTTCGGGGAGTGTTCCTGTCTGGGTTTCAAATTTTTTTTCGAGGGTTCAATCGGCATTAACTAGGTTGCGTCCAAAATGGTTGTCGAAAGCTGGTGCGAAAGGTGCGAAAGGTGCGAAAGGTGCGAAAGGTGCGGAAGGTGCGGAAGGTGCAGCGGACGCTAACGGATATATCGGCAGGCCACGTGATTTAGATACTGTAAGTTTGGGTAGTGATAGCATAGATAGTTTTGGTGATGCACGAAGTATCAGCAGTACCAGCAGTGCCCGCAGCAGTGCCCGCAGCAGTGTCAGCAGTGTCAGTAGTGCCGATGAGATTGCCCCTGCTCGCTCCAAGTATGGACCGGCTGTCGCAGGAACCAGGGGGGGATTTTGGGCCAATGTCAGAGCAGGACGCATCGGGAACAACAGCATTAACCAAATGGCACGACCCGGAGACCCTGGCAGGCCGCCTGTACTAGGACCTAAGTCTGGAGATTCGTTGGGAGTTCCAACAAGTGGGTGGCAACGAACGCGCATTAAGACGCCTTCAAAGGGCAGCCTGAGTCAAACATCCGACGCAGCGGAAGGTATCCGATCTCACTTCGTTGTTAAAAAATAGTATGAACCTGTCCATGCTCGTCGCCGTTGGCGCGAGCATGGACCTGGCTACAGGTTGACCGGGCTCCATTGCAGTCGATGTCATCTCTTAAAATGGTACTCTGTACCGGCTTCAAGGCAACTCAATCAACCCCAATTCCAACGCCTTGACCACGGCGCACCCGCGAGAACTCACACCAAATTTCCGGCGGATATTGGAAAAGTGATAGTTCACACCCGCCTCGGTGCAGTTGAAGATCATGCCGATTTCCCAGGAAGACTTGCCGGCGGCGCTCCACTGCAGCACTTCCTTTTCCCTGGCGGTCAGTTTGATGGTCGTGGTTTGCTCCGGACCCTGATGTTGAAAATGGGCCTGAGCCGGTGATGAATGCAATTGCGCTGATTGGGCACGGTACATATTCGGTGTCTCCCATCTATCGACAATGATTGCGGGCTGCGCTCGATCGTCCTGCTCCACATCGGCAGGGGGGCGCGTGACTTTCCCTCGGCCGTCCGGGCAGGCAGCTGCAGGTTCGAATTCCTTATATCCCGAATGAAAATTTCTGGGACCTGTCACAAATTACAGGTGGCTGGCCAGGGGCTGTGTAAGCTGCTGAGTGTGTTGTCTTTTTCCCTTAAAAAAAAATGTGCTGCTGCGAGTTCTCTCGGTTGATCATCTATTTCAAACGCCGCGCTGGCGCGTTTCCCGAATTGAGATAGGGTTGACTCAGGAACCCGCGCGAATGGAGAACGACATGCGCTATTCAGCCTTGACCCAACGAATCGCCGGTGACGGAGCAGCGGCCTGGCGGATTCATGATCGAGCGCTGGCGTTGCGTGAGCAGGGTGTCGACGTGTTGCTGTTGTCGATCGGCGATCCGGATTTCGATACGCCGCGGTCCATCGTCCGGGCCGCCATCGACAGCCTTGTAGCCGGCGACACTCACTATCCCCCCGTGCGCGGTACCCAAGGGCTGCGCAGCAGCATCGCCCGTCGACACACACAGCGCAGCGGCCAGGTAGTTGAGGCCGGGCATGTGATTGTGTTTCCCGGCGCCCAGTGCGCGGTGTACTCAGTCGCACAATGCCTGCTCGACCCCGGCGATGAAGTGATTGTCGCCGAACCGATGTACGTCACGTATGAAGGCGTGTTCGGTGCCATCGGCGCGAAAGTGCTGCCGGTGGCGGTACGACCGGAGAAAGGCTTTCGGGTTGATCCCGAGGATGTCGCGGCCTTGATCACGGCGAAGACCCGCGCCGTTCTGCTTAACAGTCCCAACAATCCTTCCGGCGCGAGCTTGCCGCTATCGATCTGGAAAACATTGGCGTCGTTGTGCATTCGTCACGACCTGTGGCTGATCAGTGACGAGGTCTACAGCGACTTGTTGTACGAGAGCGAACACATCAGCCCAGCCAGCCTGCCGGGCATGGCCGAACGCACCGTAACGATCAACAGTTTGTCCAAATCCCACGCCATGAGCGGCTGGCGGGTGGGCTGGATGATCGGGCCGCCACCCTTGGCCGATCACTTGGAGCATCTGTCGTTGTGCATGCTGTTCGGGATTCCCGAGTTCATTCAAAACGCCGCGCAACTGGCGCTGGATGAAGATTTGCCTGAGGTGGCGTTGATGCGCGAAGAGTATCGCCGGCGGCGTGACCTGGTGTGTGCAAGTCTCAACCATTGTCCGGGCATCCGTGCCATTCAACCGGATGGCGGTATGTTCGTGATGGTCGATGTGCGCCCGACCGGATTGTCGGCCCAGCACTTCGCCGAGCGGCTGCTGGAAGGCTATGGCGTGTCGGTGCTGGCCGGTGAGGCCTTCGGGCCAAGCGCGGCGGGGCATATTCGCATCGGGTTGGTGGTGGACCGACCGAAACTGGCGGATGCCTGTCGGCGGATTGCATTGTGTGCGATGGACCTTCTGGAGGCTCGGCGGGCCTGAAAGTTGTGGGTTGCCTGTGCTGGCCTCTTCGCGAGCAGGCTCGCTCCCACAGTGGGTTTGTGGTGTTGATAGATCTGCTGTCTGGCTTGGGGGTGAGTTGCCGGTGCCGGCCTCTTCGCGAGCAGGCTCGCTCCCACAGTGGGTTTGTGGTGTTGATAG
>NZ_JBSVWS010000040.1:0-36105 GCF_054071155.1 Pseudomonas sp. SDO5532_S415
TGTGTGTCGTTCATCAAATGAGTGTGGGAGCGAGCCTGCTCGCGAAGGCAGCACCTCGGTTCAGTGCCAAGCTGTTAAACTCCCGCGCCAAATTCCTCCTGCAAGGCGCCCAGCATGTCTTCCTTGAACCAGGCGCTGCGCGCCGCCCTCGAACATCGCCAGGACCTGCTTGCCGAACTGCATGGGCAAGGCACCGATTGCTATCGCTTGTTCCATGGCAGCCAGGAAGGTGCCGGGGGGCTGACCATCGACCGCTATGGCCCGCAATTGATGGTGCAGAGTTTTCACCAGTCGCTGGAGCGCGATGCGCTGCTGCAACTGCACGAAACCATCAACCAGCACCTGGGCTTTGAAAGCCTGCTGGTTTACAACGACCGCTCCCGTGGCAATTCACGCATCGACCGTGAAGACACCGTCTACCGCGCCGAAGAAGCAGCCCTGCAAGACCTGGTCGGCCACGAATGGGGCCTCAATTACCGGGTACGCGGGCGTCACGCCGGACAGGACCCGCTACTGTTCCTCGACCTGCGCAACACCCGCGGCTGGGTCAAGGAGCACAGCAAAAACAAAAGCGTGCTCAACCTGTTCGCCTACACCTGTGGCGTCGGCCTCAGCGCCGCGGCCGGTGGCGCCCGCGAGGTGTGCAACCTGGACTTCGCCGAAGGCAACCTGGCGGTCGGTCGTGAAAACGGCCTGCTCAACCCGCAGCTGCCGACCATGGAGTTCGTCCAGTCCGACTACTTCCCCGCTATCCGCCAACTGGCCGGCCTGCCTATCAGTCAGCGTCGCGGGCAAAAGTTGCCGAGCTATCAGCGCCTGGAACAACGCCAGTACGATCTGGTGCTGCTCGATCCACCGGCCTGGGCCAAGAGCGCGTTCGGTACCGTCGACCTGCTGCGCGACTATCAGAGTCTGCTGAAACCGGCGTTGCTCACCACGGCTGAGAACGGTGTGCTGATCTGCTGCAACAATCTGGCGAAAGTCAGCATGGACGACTGGCGCGAACAGGTTTTGCGTTGCGCAGAGAAAGCCGGACGGCCGGTGCGTGAGTGGACGGTGATGAAACCGGGGGCTGATTTCCCGTCGCTGGATCAGCAACCGCCACTGAAAACCCTGATTTTGCAGCTCTGATTCATGTCAGACAAATCTGAAAAAACCTGAATCGGGCGATTGCTTCGGAACCGGAATCGCGTGCCATACTCCAAGGCACTCCGATTCAGACAGATGAAGCCACGCATGTACAAAGGATTGATCCGCGCCGTTGGCGCCCTGTTGACTGTTCTGGCCCTCTACAGCCTGTTGGGCTTTCTGATTTTGCCGGGTATCGCCTTGCGGGTAGCCAACCAGCAATTGGCCAACTACGCGACGACGCCCGCCACGATCCAGCGAATCGAACTCAACCCGTTCAGCCTCGAAGTGACCCTTTGGGGCCTGAACATCGGTGAGCCCGGCAAGGAACAGGTCGGCTTCGAACGCCTGTACGCCAACCTGCAACTCGACAGTCTCTGGACCAAGGCGCTGCACCTGACGGATATCGAGCTGGAAAAGTCCAAGACCGAGATCCTTTTCGGCAAGGACGGCAAACTCAACCTGCTCGGGTTGTTCAAGCTGCCACAGAGCGAACCGACGCCGGCCGATCCCGATGCCAAGCCCTTCCCGCTGCGCATAGACCGGATAAAATTGGCCGGCGGTGCTATTCACTTCAAGGATGATCGTCCCAGCGAACCCATCGAGTTCCTCTACGACAAACTCGACTTCGAGTTGAAGAACCTCAGCACCCTGCCCGAAGACAGCGCCGACATGACGTTGGTGGCCATCGGCCCGCATGGTGGACAGATCGACTGGACCGGTAACTTCAGCCTGATCCCGATCGCATCCGAAGGTAAGCTGAAGATCACCGACGGCAAGATGAAAGCCTTTTGGCCCTACGTGCGTGATGCCGTGCCATTGGTGCTTGAAGACGGCGTGATCAGCCTCAGCACTGATTACAAACTCAACCTGTCCAAGGAAACCGAACTGCTGCTGAGCAACGTCGCTGTCAGCGTCGCGCCCTTCGCCATCAAGGCTCCGGACGGTCGGCGATTGGCCAGGCTCGAACGACTGGACGTCAGCGAAACCACCATCGACTTGGCCAAACAGCAAGTCGTCGTCGGCAAGATCCGCAGCCAGAAGCTGGAAACCTGGGCGGCCCTGGAAGCCGATGGCCAACTCGACTGGCAGAAACTGTTTGCCAGCCAGCCATCCAAACCCGCCGCCAAAGCCAATGCCGAACCGCCGAGTACCCCGGCGTCGGCCGACTCACCAAAGCCCGAACCCGCGCCGCCCGCCAAACCCTGGCAAGTGCTGCTCAACGATGTGCAACTGCGCGATTACCGCGTGCACCTGTCAGACCGCAAGGCGCAACCCGCCGTGGAACTGGAACTGGCGCCGCTGAATCTCGACCTGCAGAAATTCGATAGCCTCAATGGCTCGCCCTTTACGCTCAAGCTCGACACTGGCGTGGGCAAACAAGGCAAGCTCATGGCTGAAGGCGAGGTCAACCTGGCTCCGGTCAGCGCCAAACTGAACGTGCAGACCAAGGACATCGACCTGCGCGTCGCCCAGTCCTATATCAACCCGTTCATCCGCCTGGAACTGCGTAGCGGCATGCTCGGCAGTGATCTGGCGGTCAACCTGAAAAGCACCGAACCGCTGGCCCTCAGCGTCACCGGACGCGCCCAGGTCGATCAGTTGCATACCCTGGACACCTTGAAAACCCGTGACTTTCTCAAGTGGCAGCAGGTGGTGGTCGAAGGTCTGAACTATCAACACGGTGACAGCCTGTCGATCGACAAGATCAACCTGATGCAGCCCTACGCACGTTTCATGATCAACGATGACCGCACCACCAACATCGATGATCTGTTGATTCCGCAACCGGCCGATACCGGTGCCAAGACCGCTGCTGCCAAACCCGCCAGTAAAGAAAAGCCGCTGGGCATCCACATCGGCGGGATCGTCATCAACGACGGCTCGGCCAACTTCGCCGACTTCAGCCTGACGCCGAACTTCGCCACCGCCGTTCAACAACTCAACGGTCAGATCGGTACCATCGACAGCCGGCAGGCAAAACCGGCCAGCGTCGACGTCAAGGGCAAGGTCGATCGCTATGCACCCGTGACCATCAAGGGTTCGGTCAACCCGTTCGACCCGATGGCCAGCCTCGACATCGCCACCAGCTTCAAACGCGTGGAGCTGACCACGCTGACACCCTACTCCGGCAAGTTCGCCGGCTACCGCATCCGCAAGGGCCGGCTGAATCTGGACCTGCACTACAAGATCACCAAGGGCCAGCTCCAGGCCGAAAACAAAGTGGTGGTCGAGCAGTTGCAACTGGGTGAAAAAGTCGACAGCCCCGACGCCGTGAGCCTGCCGCTGAAACTGGCGATTGCCTTGCTCAAGGATGTCGACGGCAAGATTTCCATCGAACTGCCGGTGTCCGGCGACTTGAACAACCCACAGTTCAGCGTCATGCCGATTGTCTGGCAAACCTTGCGCAACCTGATCGTCAAGGCGGCCGCCGCGCCGTTCAAACTCATTGGCGGACTGGTGGCCGGTGGCGGGTCGGAAGATCTGGGCAGTGTGTCGTTCGCGCCGGGCTCAAGCGAGCTGAGCAAGGACGCTGAAG
The DNA here is from genome assembly GCF_054071155.1 of Pseudomonas sp. SDO5532_S415. Taxonomy (NCBI): domain Bacteria; kingdom Pseudomonadati; phylum Pseudomonadota; class Gammaproteobacteria; order Pseudomonadales; family Pseudomonadaceae; genus Pseudomonas; species Pseudomonas sp. SDO5532_S415. Next base: position 3,668 of record NZ_JBSVWS010000040.1, read on the forward strand.
CGGCCCTGGTCAAGCTGTCCCAGGCCCTCAAGGAACGCCCGGCCCTGCGCCTGGAAATCGAAGGCACCGCGGCCAAGAGCAGCGACGGCCCGCTGATTGCCGAGCAACGCCTGGAGCGGGAGTATCAGTACAACTACTACAAAATGCTCCAGCGGCGCGGTGAAAAGGTACCGGCGAGAGCTGCTTTGCTGGAAGTGCCTGACAGCGAGAAAGGTCCGCTGCTGGAAGGGATCTACCGCACACGTCTGAAAACCCAGCCGCCTGCCGAATGGAAAGACCTGGGCAAAGAAGAACGCACCGCGAAGATGCGCGAGGGCGTGATCCAGTTCTGGAGTTCCAGCGAAGTGCTGTTGCGTGAGTTGGGCCAGGAACGCGCCAGCAGCATCAAGGATTATCTGGTCGACAAGGGTCAACTGGCCGATGACCGCGTGTACTTCATCGATGCCCAATTAGGCGAAGCGGAAAAGGACGGCAAGGTCGTTACGCCCATGCATCTGGACGCCGAATGATGGGCAAGCGGCTACTGCTCGCATTGACGTTGGCGTTGACGGCGAACCAGGCCTTGGCGGCGGATACTTTGCGCTGCGGCAGCCAATTGATCAGTGTCGGCGACCGGTCGAGCGAGGTACTGCACAAATGTGGCGAACCCGTCAGCCGCGATCTGCTGGGTTACAAGCGCAGCGCCGATCGACGGGAAGAGTTTCAGGTCGAGGAATGGACTTACGGGCCGAACGGCGGGATGTATCAGTACTTGCGGTTCGAGGGGAATCGGTTGGTGCAGATCACCAGCAAACGCGGTAACTGAAAACACCATAAAACACTGTGGGAGCGAGCCTGCTCGCGAAAAGGGACTGACATTCAACACATATGTTGGCTGACAGACCGCTTTCGCGAGCAGGCTCGCTCCCACAGTTGTTTTGCATACCCCCGCAATAGAACAGGCCCCGACACGAATGCCGGGGCCTGTAATGGCCACATCCTTATGGCCGTTCGCATGAACTCCTCAAGATGCGACAGACGTATATCTCGGCCCGCCTGCCGCGCCTTCTCCCAGTCCAGGCGAGAAGCCTTGCCCTTACTCGGCTTTCAGGCCGTCAGCGGAAACCGCCTTGACGCCTTTGATGTTCTTGGCGATTTTCACCGCAACGTCTTTCTGGCTATCCGTGACTGCGGTAGTGGAAGACAGGGACACAACGCCTTTGTTGGTTTCCACTTTGATATCGGTACCCGGAATGCCTTTTTCGGTAACCAGGTCTGCTTTGACTTTGGTAGTGATCCAGGTATCGGAAACATCCTCTTTCGCTTCAGTGACTTCACCGGCGGCCAGCATCATGGGTGCCTGAGTCGCCTGAGTGGACTGTGCAAATGCTGCGTTAGCCATGGTCAGGGTCAGCGCGGTTGCAGTAGCGGCAGCGATAGCGAACTTCTTCATACGAGTAACTCCTGTTTTTCTGGAAAGTCTGCTGGATGTCTTTTCAGCAGGGTTACCAGAGATATTGCGAACGCTGTGCCAACCTTGAGACACACAACAATTCTTTATAAATCAAGTAGTTAGCAACCAGTTCTTTTTTCGGAATCATGCAATTTGCATGACCCGGCCATTCTCTACATGCAAGTTGCGGGTTTTTGATAAGGCCTAAGGCCATGAATTGTCGGGAGTTTTCCTCAGCACTCGGAACTTACAGGCGGCGAACAAAAAATACCCCGCGCGAGGCGGGGTACCAGGCAACCGGATGAGGAATCAGACCTTAGGGGCAATGCCTTCGCAGCCTTTAGGCGCGAACTCCTGGTCGACGGTAGTGGCGCATGTCCAGCCCGTCACCGCACGCGTCAAGGTAATGGTTTTGTTCAGCACCGGACCGGGTGCATTCAGGATTGTGCAACCAATTGTGCCCGTTCCATCAGCGGCGTTACCCGACGCTGTCGTTGTGCAGTTGGAGGTTGTCGCGGTACCGCCGACTTTCGTCAGATCAGGATCGGTTCCTTGATTCATCAGATCCTCAAACGGAACCTTCAACGCCGAAATTTCCGCCAGCCCCGCCGTCACCTTCGCCCGCGCCTGGTACTTGGAATAAGCCGGGATCGCAAACGTCGCCAGAATCCCGATGATCGCCACCACGATCAGCAGCTCGATCAGGGTAAAACCTTTTTGAATGTTCATTGACAGCCTCCGTGCATGAGTCGAAATCTCATGATCTGAATCTGTCGCAGCACAGCCCATGCCAAGCGCCGCATGCCCTGTTGGCGGGACGCAAGACCGCCACAACCCCTCCTCCAACCCCCAGCATCCGCACTATCTGACACTTTTTGTCACCTCACCGGCGCTGGTTTGGTTCCATCGCTTGACTAGGCTATAAGTCATTCAACTGTCTTGGTCCGGTCGTCCAACGAATGACATCGCCCTCAGCGGCCTGGCCAAGCAATGGGTCCTGGCCGGGCTGCTCACTGGCACAAGCGCGCAACAGGCATCTCAACAAGCCCGAGGAACGCATCGGCACATTCACGATCTATGAGCCGGTCGGCTGCGAACATTGCAACGACCGGCGCACCGCAGGCTTGCTCAAAGCCATGCAAGGCATCACCAGCCTTGAAGAAATCAACCAGGTCACCAAGGACTGAACATGGCGGTCAAAGCAGCAAAAATCAGTGTGTACGCCTGGGAAGGCACTGACCGTAAAGGCACGAAGGTCACCGGCGAGTTGAGCGGTCAAAATCCGGCGTTGATCAAGGCGCAGTTACGCAAGCAAGGCATCAACCCCGGCAAGGTGCGCAAGAAAACCACTTCGCTGTTCAACCTGGGCAAGCGTATCAAGGCCCTGGACATTGCCCTGTTCACGCGCCAGATGGCGACCATGATGAAAGCCGGCGTGCCGTTGTTGCAGTCGTTCGACATCATCGCCGAAGGCTTCGATAACCCGGCCATGCGCACCCTGGTGGATGAGTTGAAACAGGAAGTCGCGGCAGGCAACAGCTTCGCCGCCGCCCTGCGTAAAAAGCCCCGGTATTTCGATGAGCTGTACTGCAATCTGGTGGATGCCGGGGAGCAGGCCGGCGCCCTGGATACCCTGCTGGAGCGGGTGGCGACCTACAAGGAAAAGAGCGAAAGCCTCAAGGCCAAGATCAGGAAAGCCATGACCTACCCGCTGGTGGTCGTGTTCGTCGCAATCATCGTGACCGGGATTCTGCTGGTCAATGTGGTGCCGCAGTTCCAGTCGGTGTTCGAAGGGTTTGGTGCCCAATTGCCCGCGTTCACCGTGATGGTCATTGGCCTGTCGCGGTTCATGCAGGACGGGTGGTGGATGATGCTAGGCGGGCTGATCGTGGCAATCTTCGCGTTTCGCCACGCCTTCAAGACCTCGCAAGGCTTTCGCGATCGAACAGATGCCTGGCTGCTGAAGGTGCCGCTGGTGGGGACCTTGATGTACAAGTCCGCCGTGGCCCGTTTCGCCCGCACCCTGTCGACCACCTTCGCCGCCGGCGTCCCCTTGGTGGAAGCCCTTGAGTCGGTGGCCGGCGCCACTGGCAATATCGTGTTCAAGCGTGCGGTGCTGCGCATCAGGCAAGACATTTCGATGGGCATGCAGTTGAATTTTTCCATGCGCACTTCCGGTGTTTTTCCAAACATGGCCATTCAGATGACCGCCATTGGCGAAGAGTCCGGCGCGCTGGACGACATGCTGGACAAGGTCGCGGGCTTTTACGAGGACGAGGTGGACAATATGGTCGATAACCTCACCAGCCTGATGGAACCGTTCATCATGGTGGTATTGGGTGTTATCGTCGGCGGACTGGTGGTCGCGATGTACCTGCCCATCTTCCAACTCGGCGCAGCGATCTGACATGCCCTTGAACGAAATCCTGACCCACTTCCCGCTAGCCTTCGTCGTGATCGCCGGTCTGGTGGGGTTGCTGGTCGGCAGTTTTCTCAACGTGGTGATCTGGCGCCTGCCAAAAATGCTCGAGCGCGAATGGCGCGAGCAAGCCCACGAGATCCTCGGCCTGCCCGGCGAAACACCACTGCCCACCTACAATCTGCTGCTGCCCCACTCTCAGTGCCCATCTTGTGGCCACCGGATACGTGCCTGGGAAAACATCCCGCTGCTCAGTTACGTGTTTCTGCGGGGGCGCTGCTCAGCCTGTGCGACACCGATCAGCAAACGCTATCCGCTGACCGAACTGGCCTGTGGTCTGTTGTCGGGGTTCATTGCCTGGCACTTCGGTTTCGGCTGGCAAGCGTGCATGGCGCTGCTGTTGACCTGGGGCCTGCTGGCCATGAGCCTGATCGACGCCGAACATCAATTGCTGCCGGATGTATTGGTGTTGCCGTTGATGTGGCTGGGACTGATCGTCAACAGTCTCGGTTTGTTCGTACCGCTGCATGACGCGTTGTGGGGTGCCATTGCCGGCTACCTGGCGCTGTGGTCGGTGTTCTGGCTGTTCAAGTTGCTCACCGGCAAGGACGGCATGGGCCATGGCGACTTCAAGCTGCTGGCGATGTTTGGCGCCTGGGGCGGTTGGCAGATTCTGCCGCTGACCATCCTGCTGTCTTCCCTGGTGGGGGCCGTTATCGGCGTGATCTACCTGCGCCTGCGCCAGGCAAAAACCTCGACACCGATCCCCTTCGGCCCTTATCTGGCGATTGCCGGCTGGATTGCCTTGCTCTGGGGTGGTCAAATAACCGACCTCTATTGGCAGTTTGTCGGTTTGAAATGAATACCCCTGTGGAAAAACCCTGGATTCTCGGCCTGACCGGCGGCATCGGCAGCGGCAAAAGTGCGGCGGCCCAACACTTCATCGACCTCGGTGTGCATGTGGTCGACGCCGATCATGCCGCGCGCTGGGTGGTGGAGCCAGGCCGGCCGGCGCTGGCGAAGATCGCCGAACACTTCGGCCCCGGCGTGTTGCAGGCTGACGGACAACTGGATCGCGCGGCCCTGCGCAAACTGATCTTTGAAGTGCCGGATGAACGCCGCTGGCTGGAAGCCTTGCTGCATCCGCTGATCGCCGAGGAAATCGCTCATCATCTGGCGCTGGCAAAATCACCTTACGCGATTCTGGTTTCGCCGCTGCTGATCGAATCAGGCCAGTACGCCATGACCCAACGGGTGCTGGTGATCGATGCCCCCGAACAGCTACAGATCGAACGCACCCTGCAACGTGACCAGACCAGCGAACAGCAGGTCCAGGCGATCCTCAAGGCCCAGTCCAGTCGCCAGGATCGCGTGAGCCATGCCAACGAGGTGGTGGTCAACGACCGCGACCTCGCCTGGCTACACAGCGAGGTCGAACGCCTGCATCACTTTTACCTTACTTTGCGTGGAGGCCAGTCATGAGCCAGATCCCAACCGTCGAATGCCCGACCTGCGGCGCCCCTGTCGAGTGGAGCCCCGAAAGCAAATTCCGGCCGTTCTGTTCCGACCGTTGCAAACTGATTGACCTGGGCGCCTGGGCATCGGAAGAGCACAAGATTCCCGTAGCCCCGGATGCCGAGGATGAATTGTTCAGCGGCGATTTCGACCCGCGTCACTGATCCCGATCGTCAGGGACGTAACTACGCCGCCAATCAACGAGAGGTGCCAGGCTCGTTGATCTTGACACCCAATAATCAGCATGCTAGCGGGTGCTATACTTCTTTCGGGTTGCATGAAGAGTGCAACAGTCCCTGCGGGTTCCAATACCGACGGTAAATCTCAGTTAACGGCTGCTGGACAGAGGAGGTCTACAGCAAAAAAAAACGAGATGGGAGGTGTGGCATGAACCGACACTATTACATCAGTGACAATCTTGACGATCTTGAGTCCGTTGAAAATGAACTGGAAGCCAACGGCATCAATTCCGAACAAATTCATGTGCTCAGTGAACAAGTCGCGGAGGTTGAAGAACATCACCTCCACGAGGTCAACTCGTTGATGAAACAAGATGTCGTTCACTCTGGAGAGATTGGTGCGGTGATCGGTGTGCCACTCGCGGCGCTGGTCCTTGGCGGCGCCTATTGGCTGGGCTGGCACGAGTCTGCGGCAGGCTGGGTACCTTTTATCTTCCTGGCCGTTGTTGTGCTGGGGTTCTGCATCTGGGAAGGCGGATTCTTTGGTATCCAGGTGCCGAATGCGCACTTTCGCAACTTTAAACAGTTGGTTGAAACGGGCAAGCATGTTTTCTTCGTGGATGTCGAGCCAAGCCAGGAGTCGGTATTGGAACGGGTCATCGAGCAGCATCCAAAGCTGACGGGCGCAGGCACGGGAACAGCAGCCCCCCACTGGACAGTCGCCTGGCTGCACAGATGGCATCAGTTCAAGCGAACGATATAACGCCCATTCACACAAAGTAGCGTCCGGAGGCTCAAGGCCCTCCGGAAGTTACTGATTGGCCGAAGAAAATGACCCTGCTGAGGAAAACATAGTCCGCCTCGGTGGCCATCAGTCCAACGAGTACCAGCAAACACAAAGGTGGCACCAATATGGCGTAGACCAAGGCCAATCGTTCCCATGCCATATGCATGAAGATAGAGACAATCAGACCTGCCTTTAGCAACATGAAAATAATAATCAGGGACCACCTGAGGTAGCCATGGAAGTGGAAGTAGTCGACAAGATACGACAGCGTGCTGAGGACAAATAACAGCCCCCAGATTTTAAGGTACAAGCCGATTGGATGTTGCTGACCTTGAGCATGCACCATCATCCGTGCTCCTCTACCACAAATAGAAGAAAGCAAAAATAAACACCCAGACCAAATCCACGAAGTGCCAGTAAAGCCCGGCTATCTCAACGTTCTGATAGTTGCCGGAGCGCTCATAATCTCCCCGCCATACTTTCATCGCCACGATACTGAGGTAGAGCGCGCCGATTGATACATGCAATCCGTGGAAACCGGTAATCATGAAAAAACTGGCACCAAACTGCGCCGCCCCCATGGGGTTCCCCCAGGGGCGCACCCCTTCGGCGATGAGCTTGCTCCATTCAAAGGCCTGCATGCCGACGAAGGTCACACCCAGGGCAGCGGTCGCCAGCATCAGGGCAGTGGTTCGCGCGCGATCACGGCGATAGGCGAAATTGACGGCCATGGCCATCGTGCCGCTGCTGCTGATCAGCACAAAGGTCATGATGGCGATCAGAATGAGCGGAATTGATTGACCGCCGATCGTCAGTGCAAAGACTTCACTGGGGTTCGGCCAGAGATCCGTGATGGTCATGCGCACCGACATGTAGCCGGTTAAAAAGCAGGTGAAGATAAACGTATCGCTGAGCAGGAATATCCACATCATCGCCTTGCCCCAGGACACCTGCTTGAAAGCGTCTTTGTCCGAGGACCAGTCGCTGGCGATGCCCTGCCATCCGGGGGCAGGCAGTGAACCTGGTGGATTGGATGAGCCGGAATCAGCCGGGGCTTGTGGGTGCGATGCCATGGTTTTTCACCTCAGGCCGCAGAGTCTGGCGATGGCTTCATAGGTTTCTGGCGTGCTGGTCAGTAGCGCGAATAGCACGAACCAGAGACCCAACAAGTAGTGCCAATAGATGGCACAGAGCTCTACGCTGGCGCTCAGTTGCTGCAACGGTACGCGGCGCAGGAATTTGACGACGGTTCTGCCCCAAGCGATCAACCCACCCAGCAGATGGAGCCCATGCAGGCCGGTCAACAGGTAGAAGAAACTGTTGGCCGGATTGCCGGCGACAAAGTAGCCCCAGGCGGCAAACTGCTGCCATACCCAGAATTGTCCCAACAGAAAGGCAATGGCAAACACGCCCCCCAATCCAAAGCCGATGACAGTTGCGCCCAATCGAGCCTGCCGGACGGCCATGCGCGACCACTGCAGCGCAACACAACTGAACACTAGAAAAACCGAGTTCAGCCAGAGTTGCCATGGATTGGCCAACGGCGCCAAGGGTTCTGTCAGGGGCAGCCAGTCGACCATTTGTGAGCGGGCGATAAAGGCAATCAGGAAGAGAAAGAATAACGAACTCACCACCGCCAGAAACAAACGCAGACCTGTTTTTGCGATCTGCCGTCTCCTGGCATCGTCGTCGGCCTGAAGACCTTCAGGGTCATGATTCCAACTGCCGCCGGGGTCAGCGCCGTCGGCGTTTCTCAAAAGCAGCCTGTTCATGTTTTAACGTCCGCTTTCCTGGTGCCGGCACTGAGTTGGCGAAGTTGCTCCAACTCCTCGGCGGAGACCGTTTGCGGAACGAAATCCTGTTCTATCCCCGGCACACTGTAGTCATAGGCCCAGCGATGCACGACGGGCAGCTTCTCTCCCCAGTTACCATGTTTCGGCGGTGTGTCCGGCGTTTGCCACTCCAGACTGGCCGCGCCCCAGGGATTACTGCCCGCGGGTTTGCCTTTGAATACGCTCCAGGCCAGGTTGAACACGAACAGCAACTGGGAAACGCCGACGATCAATGCGACCACCGTGATGAAGGCATTCAAATCTTGCGCCGATTGCGGAATGAACGCGTAGTTTTCAAAGGCGTAATACCTTCGCGGCATGCCCTGGAAACCCAGATAGTGCATGGGGAAGAAGATGGCGTAAGTGCCCAGAAAGGTTATCCAGAAATGCAACTTGCCCAGGATGTCGTTGGTCATGCGACCGGTGACTTTCGGGAACCAATGATAAATACCGCCAAACACCACCAATACCGGCGCAACCCCCATGACCATATGGAAGTGGGCGACGACGAAATAGGTGTCCGAGAGCGGAATATCCACAATCACATTGCCGAGAAACAATCCGGTCAGGCCACCCACCAGGAAAGTGACGATGAAGGCCAGGGCAAACAGCATCGGCACGGTCAGATGAATGTCCCCCCGCCACAGGGTCAGTACCCAGTTGTAGACTTTCAGCGCAGTCGGCACAGCGATGATCAAAGTGGTAACGGCAAAGAAAAAGCCGAAGTACGGGTTCATTCCGCTGACATACATGTGGTGCGCCCAAACCACAAAGCTGAGTACGCCAATCGCAATAATGGCCCACACCATCATCCGGTAGCCGAAGATATTTTTACGCGCATGGGTGCTGATCAGGTCGGAGACCAGACCGAACGCGGGGAGCGCAACGATGTAAACCTCCGGGTGGCCGAAGAACCAGAACAGATGCTGGAACAATATCGGGCTGCCCCCCTGGTGATCGAGCTGTTGCCCCAGCGAGATCATCGCCGGCATGAAGAAACTGGTACCCAACAGTTTGTCGAACAGCATCATGACCGCACTGACAAACAACGCCGGGAAAGCCAGCAAGGCCATGATCGAGGCCATGAAGATGCCCCATACGGAGAGCGGCATGCGAAACAATGTCATGCCGTGCGTACGCGCCTGCAACACCGTGGTGACGTAGTTCAAACCACCCATGGTGGCCGCGACAATGAAAATCGCCAGAGAGACGAGCATCAGCACGATGCCCCACTCGACCCCCGGTGTCCCCCGGGTAATGGACTGTGGCGGATAGAGCGTCCAGCCCGAACCGGTGGGGCCGCCAGGAACAAAAAAACTGGCAAGCAACACCACTACCGCCAGCAGGTAGAACCAATAACTCAGCATGTTGACGTAGGGGAAGACCATGTCCCGGGCGCCCACCATCAACGGAATCAGGTAGTTACCGAAGCCCCCCAGAAACAACGCCGTCAGCAAGTAGATGACCATGATCATGCCGTGCATGGTCATCGCCTGATAGTAAGCACTGGCATCCATGAACGCCAAACTGCCGGGGAAGCCAATCTGCATGCGCATCAAGCCGGACAACACCACGGCGATAAGCCCCACGAACAAAGCCGTCAAGGAATACTGGATGGCGATGACCTTGTGGTCCTGACTCCAGATGTATTTGGTCAGGAAACTCTTGGGTTCGTGCAGTGCTTCTGTTTCGGCTTGCTCCGCATAGGCCATCACGTCATCTCCTGTCGAAGTTTCGGTGTATTGCCGGCTGCTTTACGGTTGCTTCCCTGTTTCCGCCTTGCTCGCATCAGCGTCGGCATTGGCTTTGGATTTGATAAAAGCGATCAGGGCGTCCAACTCCTTATCGCTCGGCGTCATGGCCGGCATGACGGCTGCAAAGCCCTTGACGACTTTGGCAGCGGGATTAAGAACCGAATCTTTTATGTAGCCCTCATCGGCCTTTATGCCCGTACCGTCGGCAAGGGTGACGGTCGAGCCATACAGGCCCTGCCATGTGGGGCCGATACTCTTGCTGCCATCGACACTGTGGCAAGCCAGGCAGCCCAGCGACTGGGCCAACTGTTGTCCCTGCGCCACCGGGTCCGCACCTGAACCCGAAGCCGCGCCGGCAGGCACTTCGGCGTCTTGCGGTGCATCGCTCAATGATTTGATCAAGGCAACGAGGGCACCCAGTTCATCGTCATTGAGAGTATAGGCCACCATGACCGGCGGGTAGCCCTGCACCAGACGGGCCTGCGGAGCGAGGATCGACTCTTTCAGGTACGCCTCGTCGACCAACACACTCGTGCCATCGGCGAGTTGTTCCTGACGGCCATACAGGCCCTTCCATCCCGGGCCGAGACGGGTGCTGCCATCCTGGCTATGGCAGGCACCACAGCCGTATTGTTCGGCCAACTGGCGACCTTTTTCCACCAGGCTGTCGCGACTGGGCCTGGCAGCTGTGGTTAATGTCTGCGCAAAGGTCGGTTGACTGCTCAGCCATTGATCGAAGGCCCCCTGCTCTTCCACGATCATCTGGCCGCGCATGTTGTAATGGCCTACACCACAAAACTCGGCACAAAGGACTTCATACTTTCCGGTTTTAGTTGGCGTAAACCAGAAATACGACACCATCCCTGGCACCATATCCATCTTGCTGCGAATTTGCGGTATATAAAAGTTGTGCAACACATCTTTGGAACGCAGTAAAACTTTTACCGGTCGATCCAGCGGAAGTCGAACTTCATTATTTTTTATAAGTACATCGTCCTGCCCGGCAGGGTCCTTGGGATCGACACCGAGTGGATTGGCGAAATCAACAAACCTGATATCCGATTTCCCCAACTTCCCGTCCTGGCCGGGAAAACGAAAAGCCCACTGCCACTGCTGGGCGACCACTTCAAGTTCATAGGCCTCTTTCGGCACCCGGATGAAATCGTTGTAAACAACCAGGCCCGGCGCCAACATCGCGGCAATACCTATCGAGGTCACTACAATCAGCCAGAACTCCAATTTTTTACTTTCTGGCTGGTAGTGTGCCCTGGCGCCTTCCTTGTGACGGTAACGCATCACGGCGACCGCCATGAATACCGTAATGGCGATGAAAAATATTCCGCTAATGATCAGGGTAATAAACAGTGTGGTGTCTATTGATCCCCAGTTGGAAGCGGGTGGTGCTGCATGCCAGGGCGCTAGTACATGAAAGAGTACTGAGGCAATAACGATTAGAATCAAGATAATTGCCATCGCCATTTTTTCTTCATCCTATTCCTGTTGCTCATTGGTAATGCGTGAGCATCGCCACTGGCGTCCAAGCAAGGCAGACAGCCACCCGTAGTGGCAAAGTCAGTGAAAAGTATAGGTCGGCAAGCGAGACCCGGTTGGTGGCTATACTCAATGGCAGGCCAGCATCCCCGATGGAGGTACTGTCATGAGTAACCTGACGCTAGAAGGCAGGTGCAAACCCAACCCCAACCAACCATCCGTCCCAATAGGCGAGATCCATTTTTACGTCGACGGCCCCCTCCATCTACGCCTGGAGGAAGCTGAAGAACGCCTGCAGAAGACCCCTGAGCTAAAGGAGGTCATGGTCGATGTCGACATGGTCACCTTGAACCTGGTCTTGCCGGAGGGTTACGGCCCCTTGTCCGACTGCCAAATGCGCGTTTATCTGCACTACGAGCGCGGTCAGTTCCATCTGGTCGGACACCGAGCCAGTGATGGCAGCTTGATCTACTCCAACGTGGTTTTGATTGATCAGCTGATTGATTGAATCGGGGACTTGAGTGGGCTCAAGACTCGGGATCGTCGTCCTTCCAGGGCGCCGACAGATAACGCGTGCGATTGAAGGTCTCGAGCCACTCCGGGCAGAACACCACCAGCGCGCTGACCACCATGCCGTTGATGAATGCCTCCGGAAAAACGAGCAACCACAGATAGCCGATGAAGTCTTCGAGCCAGTAGGGCATGGCAAAACGTTCGTCGTACCACAACACCGTGAGCGATAGCACCAGGCACAGCAACGCCGAAAGGGCCGCGGCAAAGAAGCCGGAACAGAAGATGTACACGAAGAGATTGCGTGGTTGCGCGCGCTCCACCGCGATGGCACAGCACTCGGTAACCAGCACCGGTAGCAGAATCAACAGCGCGCCATTCACGCCCATCGCCACCAGGTCCTGACGACCCAGCAGCACCAGTCCGGTTTGAGCCACCAATCCGCCGACGATTGCCAGCGGCCAGTCGAGCAACAGCGTCACCGCGGTCATGCCGATGAAGTGATAGGACACGCCGGTATCGAAATCCCGTCGCACCAGCCAAAGCGCGAACAGCGCGAACACCGTGCCGAACAGCAAATGCTGGCGACGGCTGTCGCTGAACAACTCGACCCACGAAACCCGCGCAACGGCCCAGATCAGCACCGGCACATAGATCAACCACCCCACCGTGAGGGTTTCGGGTGACAGCAACTCGGCGCCGATCATGGCGGGGCACACTCCCTTGTCTTGCCGAAGAGAACAGGCCCCCAGTCTACACCGCCCTTTACCCGCCCTTCGACCTCAAGCCCAATGCCGCGGATCGTTCGTCACCGCTTCATGCTCGGCGAACAACCTGGGTAACTCGGCCTTGAGGAAATCCACCCACGTGCGGACTTTGGCATCGAGAAAGCGTCGCGACGGATACAGCGCATACACATTGCGCTGACGAGGCCGATAGTCCGGCAGCAAGCGCAACAAGGTGCCGTCACTCAAGGGACGTGTGGCGGTGTAAAACGGAATCAGGCTGATGCCCATACCAGCCTCTGAAGCCTTGACCATCGACTCGGCGACATTGCACTGAAAAGTCCTGGCCGGGCTGATGGCATGCTCGCCCTCCTCGTCCTGAAACACCCACTGATCGCTGTACAACGGATCGAGCATGCGCAAGCACTGATGGTCGCTCAGCGCCAGCGGATGGTCCGGCACACCCCGACGTTGCAGGTATTGCGGGGAAGCACAGGGCACGCTGTAAAACTGCCCGACGGCCTGGGCGACCAATTGCGAATCGGCCAGTTCGTGGGCAGTCGAAATCACCACGTCGTGCCCTTCCTCCAACGGATCGGGATTGCGCTGCGACAGGGTCAGTTCGATCACCACATCGGGGTAAAGCTCGCTGTAACGGGCAATCAGCGGTGTGATCAGTACCCCGAGGCCGTTCATGCTGTGCACCCGCAACCGGCCGCTTGGCTTGAGATGGGCACCGCGAGCCTCGGCGGTCGCCTCCTCCATTTCTTCGAGTATCAGCCGACTGCGCAGCAGGAATCGCTCGCCGGCCTCGGTCAGGCTCAAGCGCCGTGTGGTGCGTTGCAGCAGCCGGGCTTGCACATGCTGCTCCAGATCCGCGACCAGACGGGACACTTGCGCTGTGGATAACTCCAGCGCATCGGCGGCGGCGGTGAAACTTGCGCAGTCCACCACTCGGACGAACACGCGCAAGCTGTTAAGCAAATCCATAAGCCTCCCTCGGGCGGTGACTGTTACGTTTCATGTAAGGCTGTATCAGGCGTTCACCCCTTTATCCACGGGTGGCAAAGACTAGACTTTACCCATCGAATCCACATGGAGCACGCCAAAATGAAAACAGTGATCAGCCTGTTTCTGACCCTTGTCGCCACCTCGGCCATGGCCGCAGACAACGAACCCCTCACGGTCTTGTATAACCCCGCGCAACCGCTGGACATTGCCAAGGTGGTTTCCGTGTCGGATACCGCGACCGCGTGCGGGGTCGTGCCGGCGACCATGGTGTATGTCGATCATCAGGGCCAGACCCATCGCGTGACCTACGAGGTCATGGGCGACTGCACGAGCAACCTGTGATCAATGGCTCATAGCAACGTCCAGGTGTAACTCAGGATCAGCCGGTTTTCATCGATATCACTGCGGTAGTTGGAACGAGCCATCGCATTACGCACACGGATACCAAGGCCTTTGAGGCTGCCGCTCTGCAGCACGTAGCCGATATCCAGGTCACGCTCTCGATCCTTGCCCTCATAGCCTTGCCCGGTGTCGACATTGTTGCCGGTGATGTAGCGCACGGTGCTGGTCAAGCCAGGCACGCCGAGCGCCGCAAAGTCGTAGTCGTAACGCACCTGCCAGGAGCGCTCGTCGGTATAGGCGAACTCGTAGGTCGGCACTTCGTTGCCCAGTGGCGAGATGTTGGCAAAGACTCGCGGGAACGCGCTGTCGCCGAACATGCCCTGATAGCCGACATAAAATGTGTGACCGCCGCGCTTGGCCGACAAAAGCGAGAAGAACGCCTGATTGTCGATATTGCCCAGCAGTTTTTTGCCGTCTTCGCGTGAATCGTAATAACCGAGGTTGGCGCCCAGGATCCAGTCGCCCATCGGCTGGCTGTGCTTGAAGCCCAGGAAACGTTGGTTGTAGATGTCTTCCAGTTGCCCGTACGAGGCGCTGACCGTACTGCGTTTATCGTTGAAGGCGTAATCGGCCCCGGCAAAATTGAAGCCGTCACTGCTGACCTGACGCTGCGGCACATGGCCGAGCATGGCTTGCATCTTTTCGTCACCCGCTTCGTTGCGCAGGCTGGTTGTATTCAAACGACCGGCCTGCAACGTCAGGCCATTGATCTCATTGGAAGTGAGACTGGCGCCCTGATAACTCGGCGGCAGCAGGCGAATATCGCTGAACACCAGCACGGGCAGGTTGGGTTGCAACTCCCCCACTTTCAGCTCGGTCTTGGAGTAACGCATCTTCAATGCGCCTTCCAGACGGCTGTAGTCATCCGCCGCGCGCCCATCATCCTGCACCGGCAATAAACCGGTATTGACCCGATCCGGACTGCTGTCGAGCTTGAGCCCGAGCAGGCCGATCACGTCCACGCCAACACCGACGGGACCCTGGGTATAACCCGATTTGACGTTGAGAATGAAACCCTGCGCCCACTCTTCGGCCTTCGATTGCTGGTTGGCGCCGACGATGTCGGAAAAGTCCCGGCTGAAGTAGTAATTGCGTGCTTGCAAGGTGGCCGTGGTGTCTTCGATGAAGCCGCCCTCGGCGGCCGTCACACCGGTGGAGAAACTCGAGACGAGCGCCATGGACAACACTGAACCGGTTGCTGGAACAATCTGTTTCATAGTTTTTTCTCTTATTTTTATTGATCGACAGGTAGAGGTGTTTTGGCCGCAGCGCTTTCACTGCGAGGGACAGGACGACGAGCGCTTAAAAACAGGTGCGTGACCATGCCGAAAATCAGTCCCCAGAAAGCTGCGGACAAACCCAGCAGCGACATGCCCGACGCCGTAGTGAGAAAGGTCACCAACGCAGCTTCCCGGTCGCTCGGCACGGCCATCGCGCCGGCCATGGCCCCGGCAATCGCGGCGAACAGCGCCAGCCCGGCCAGGGCCGCGATCAGTTCCTTGGGAAACGCCGAAAACAGTGAAACCAGGGTGGCGCCGAAGATCCCCAGCACCAGGTAACACAGTCCACCCACGACCCCGGCCACATAGCGTTTGTCGGGATCCTCGTGGGCCTCGCGCCCCGTACAAATGGCCGCGGTAATCGCCGCCAGGTTCAGCCCGTGACAACCGAAGGGCGCCAACAGCGCTGTGCCCAGTGCGCTGCCGGCGATGATCGGGCCGGCCGGCGTCGCGTAGCCGCTGGCGCGCAACACCGCCATGCCCGGAACGAACTGGCCGGTCAATGCCACCATCACCAGCGGCAAAGCGATGTTCAGCGTCGCGCTCAGGCTGAACGCCGGCGTAATCCACACCGGCGTGGCCAAACCGATCACCAGCGCTTCGCGGTGCAGATCGCCGGCGAGAAAAGCCATCGAGCAGCCGACCAGCAATACCATCACCACCGCATAACGCGGCATCAGCCGTTTGCCGATCAGGTAGGTGGCAAACATCGCCAGTACCAGCAACGGCTTGCCTTGCAACGAGACAAACAACCCCGTACCGAAGCTGAACAGAATCCCCGCCAGCATCGCCGCCGCAATAGCCGGGGGCAGTTTGCCGATGATCCGGTCAAACGCACCCGACACCCCGACCAGGAAAATGATCAGGCTGCTGACCAGATAGGCGCCCACGGCTTCCGGCATGGAGATCCCCGGCAACAACGCCACCAGCAACGCCGAGCCCGGAGCCGACCACGCGATGATCACAGGCACGCGGTAGCGCAGGCTCAACCCGATGCCGAGCAAGGCGCTGCCGATGGAAATCGCCCAGACCCACGACGACAGCACCTCCCGCGACAGCTGTGCAGCCTCGGCAGCCTGAAAAATGATCACCAACGGGCCTGCATAGGAAATCACCGTGGCAATGAATCCGGCGACTGCGGCAGACAGGGAAAAGTCCCGTAAAAACATGTTCATGAGGCCTCGCCGACAGCCCCGTCAGGCGATCCGGCCTGAGCGCCCGATAGCGGCTGTCGGGCACTGCGCCGACTGCTGAGCGCGAACACCGTCATGGCGATAGCTGCAATCGCACCGGGCAAGGCAAACGCCATGAAATTCAGTTGCAGCGGCAGGCTGATCCCGAGCAAGGCACCGCCAAGCAACGGACCGACGATCGCGCCGTTGCGCCCGATACCCGAGGCCCAGCCCAGACCGGTGGATCGAATGGTCATGGAATAGAACTGCGCAGCGCAGGCGTACAGCAGAATCTGCGAGCCGATGGTAGTGGCGCCGGCAATGGCGATCAGCACGTACAACACCGGCATCGGGCTGTTGAAGCCCAGCAATGTGATCGAAACGGCCGCCAGGGCGAAGAACACCGACAGCACGCGCGGCAAATTGAGCTTGTCACCCAGTACGCCACCACCGACTGCACCGAAGATCGCGCCGAAGTTCAATACCAGCAGGAACGACAGGCTCGAGCCCAGGCTATACCCGGCGTTGGCCATCAGTTTCGGCAGCCAGGAACTCAAGGCGTAGACCATCAACAGGCAGCAGAAAAATGCCAGCCACAGCATCAGTGTGCGCAATGCGCGCCCCTCACGGAACAACTGCAACACGGGGGTGCCGGTGCCCTTCACTTCGCTCATATGCAGTTGATCATTGGTCTGTGCGACGTAGGACGGGTCAACGCGCTGGAGAATGCTGCGCGCGTCGTCATTGCGCCCCTGGCGCAGCATGAAACCCACGGATTCGGGCAGGAAGTACATGATCAGCGGCAACAACACTAGCGGCAGCACCGCCACGTAAAACACTGACTGCCAACCGAAACTGGGGATCAATACGATGCCCAGCCCTGCCGAGAGCATGCCGCCCACCGAATAGCCGCTGAACATGATCGCCACCAGCGTGCTGCGGATTTTCTTCGGCGCGTATTCATTCATCAGCGCCACAACGTTGGGCATCACGCCGCCTATGCCCAGGCCGGCAATGAAGCGGCAAATACCGAACTCAGTGGGGTTTCTGGCGAAACCGTTGAGCACGGTGAAACCGCTGAAGAGGATCACGCAGATCGTGATGGCTTTCTTGCGGCCGATCCTGTCCGACAGCGGGCCGAAGAACAGTGCACCGAACATCATCCCGAACAGTGCATAGCTGCCCAGTGCGCCGGCTTGCAGGGGACTGAGCCCCCACTCCTTCATCAACATCGGCAACACAACGCCGTAGATCACCAGATCGTAACCGTCGAAGATGATGATCAGGGCACACCAGAACAGCACCATCCAGTGGAAGCGGTTGAATCGAGCGTTGTCGATAACCTCATGTACGTCGATTTTGCGCATGGCATTGATCTCTTGTTGTTGTTTTTTCAGAGCGTCGGCAATACGGCTGACGTCCGTACAGCCGATGGTAGAGGCGCCAGGAGCAGGTCAATATCCGCAAAGCGCAGATCGCTATCCGTTTTGTGCAACGGCGAAATCAGGTGTTGGGAGCGGGGACGCAGCGTGCGTGTCGCACAAGAATTTGCACCTGCGCGATAAACTGTCTTCTTTGCGATCGCATTTGAACGCTAAGCTTGGGCCTATGGATGACTCAGATTACTTACGCCTGCTGACCATCGCGGCCGAGCAGGCCAACGCTTTCCTGTCCAATGCCCGCAAATGGGAGCGTGAGCGTTGGGTGTGCCAGCGCCTGCTGCAAGGCTTGAACATTCCTTATCGCGCCGACGAGTTTGCCCCGGCCGGGGAGCCGCCGGACGTGTTGTTTCGCGATGCCAGTTTCGAGGTGTTTTTCGTCCTCGACGAAGGTCGACGCCTCAACGACGAATGGCGCGATGAATTGCAACGCCGGCGCAGCGCGTTTTCCCTCAGCCAATTGGTACGGCGCGAAGCCAAGCCCCGGCGTATCCCGGCCAACGAGTTTCTGTTGCGACTGGCGCCGACCCTGCGCAAAAAAGCGCATAACTACAAGGAACGCGGCATGGACCTGGGGGAACTGGACATCATCGCCTTCGCCAGCCTCAAGCGCGAAGTGCTGGACCTCAACAGCCATTTCCCTCCGCCCACCGAATACTTGCGCCAGGGCTGGCGTTCGCTGTCGCTGGTGGGGCCGACCTTCGCCCGCGTGCTGTTCGCACATCCGGATGCACCGGACTTCCTGCGCAGCAACCTGGGGCGCAGCATCGTGTTCGATGTCGGGATCAGCCTGTGAGTCCACTGCAGGAACTGATTGCCGAAGTGCCACAACAGGGCCGCGTTCGCTGGATAGGTGTACGCCCGCAATCACGCTCGTCAATGATCGAACTCGATGCCGTGGAAGCGCGGCTGGAGGCTGGCCTGACCGGCGATCACGCCCGACCCGGCGTGCGCAACGCACGACAAGTCACGCTGATTCAGTGGGAACATCTGGCGGTGATCAGTTCGCTGATGGGGCGCCCCGCCGATCAACCGGTCAAGCCTGAAGATTTGCGGCGCAATCTCGTTATCAGTGGGATCAATTTATTCAGCCTCAAGGGTCGGCGCTTTCGCATTGGCCAGGCGATTTTCGAAACCACCGGCTGGTGCCAGCCGTGCGCACGACTGGAAAACAACCTCGGCACCGGGACGTTTCAAGCAATGCGTGGCCATGGCGGAATCACAGCCCGGGTGTTACAAAGTGGCATCATTCGCCTGGACGATACAGTGAGCGTCGAGCCGATTCCGGACACCGGCTATGCTCCGTTCATCGTTCGTTAAATCAGTCTGTAGCTTCTAAACATTCAGCAACGTCTACCTGACGAGGCCTTTATGACCAGCCGCCTGAACCCCGACGACCAGAAGCATGTCGAAGAGTACCTGCAACTGTCCCAGCACCGTGTCGAGCGCCGGCCCTTCCGGCCGTGGATGCTCCTGGTGCTGGTGTTGGCAGTGACCATTGGTTTGGGCCTGTTGAGCCGATTTATCAGTTACCTGGCGCTATGAGCCGCGTTGCGCTCGCGAGGGTAGCTGCACAGATTTCTTTTAGCCTTGCGAGATATCCCCATGACTCATCGTATTGTCATCGTTGGCGGCGGCGCCGGCGGTCTGGAGTTGGCTACCCGTCTGGGTAAGACTCTGGGCAAGCGCGGCACGGCCAGTGTGATGCTGGTCGACGCGAACCTGACCCACATCTGGAAACCTTTGTTGCACGAAGTGGCAGCCGGGTCCCTGAACTCCTCCGAAGACGAACTCAACTATGTTGCCCAGGCAAAATGGAACCACTTCGAGTTCCAGTTGGGGCGCATGAGCGGGCTCGATCGGGCACAGAAAAGAATCCAGCTGGCCGCCACCTATGATGAAGCCGGCCTGGAACTGGTGCCGGCGCGGGAAGTGCCTTACGACTCGCTGGTGATTTCCGTGGGCAGCACCACCAACGATTTCGGCACCCAGGGCGCAGCACAACATTGCCTGTTCCTCGACACCCGCAAACAGGCTGAGCGTTTCCATCAACAGTTGCTCAATCACTACCTGCGCGCCCACGCCGGACAAACCGACAAGGTCGAGCAGATCAGCGTCGCCATCGTCGGCGCCGGTGCCACCGGGGTCGAGCTGGCCGCCGAACTGCACAACGCCGCCCATGAACTGGCGGCCTATGGCCTGGACCGGATCAAACCGGAAAACATGCACATTACCCTGATCGAAGCCGGACCACGGGTGCTGCCGGCGCTGCCGGAACGCATCGGCGGACCTGTGCATAAAACCCTGGAGAAGCTCGGGGTCAACGTCATGACCAACGCGGCGGTCAGCGAAGTGACGGCCGATGCCTTGATCACCGCCGATGGCAAAGTGATCAACGCCAGCCTGAAAGTCTGGGCGGCAGGGATTCGCGCACCGGGCTTCCTCAAAGACATCGATGGCCTGGAAACCAACCGCATCAACCAGCTGCAAGTGCTGCCGACGCTGCAAACCACCCGCGACGAGAACATCTTCGCCTTCGGTGACTGCGCGGCCTGCCCGCAACCGGGCAGCGACCGCAATGTGCCGCCACGCGCCCAGGCGGCGCATCAACAGGCGTCGTTGCTGGCCAAATCGTTGAAGCTGCGGATCGAAGGCAAGGCATTGCCGGAGTACAAGTACACCGACTACGGCTCGCTGATCTCGCTGTCGCGTTTTTCCGCTGTGGGTAACTTGATGGGAAACCTCACGGGCAGCGTGATGCTTGAAGGTTGGCTGGCGCGGATGTTTTACGTGTCGCTGTACCGTATGCACCAGATGGCGCTGTATGGGCCGTTCCGCACGGCGATGCTGATGCTGGGCAGCAAGATCGGGCGTGGCACCGAACCGCGGCTCAAACTTCACTGATACAAAAAACCTTGTGGGAGCGAGCCTGCTCGCGAAAGCGGTACTTCAGACGACATTGATGTCGACTGGGCTGGCGCCTTCGCGAGCAGGCTCGCTCCCACATTTGTTCATCTGTCGAATTTAAACCCGAAACCGCCGCACCATCCCCTGCAGTGCATTGGCCAGTTGCGACAGCTCATGGCTCGATGCACTGGTCTGATCGGCCCCGGTGGCGGACCGTACAGACAGATCGCGAATGTTCACCAGGTTACGATCGACCTCCCGCGCCACTTGCGCCTGTTCTTCGGCCGCGCTGGCGATCACCAGATTTCTCTCATGAATCTCATGCACGGAAGCCGTGATAGTTTGCAGGGCCTCGCCTGCGCGCTCGGCCAGGACCAACGTGTTGGCGGCACGGGATGCACTGGCGTTCATGGCATCGAGGGCCTGGCTCGAACCGTTGCGCATGCCTTGCACCATTTGCTCGATTTCCTGGGTCGATTGCTGTGTGCGATAAGCCAAGGCACGCACCTCGTCAGCCACCACCGCGAAACCCCGACCGCTCTCCCCGGCTCGTGCCGCTTCGATGGCCGCGTTGAGCGCCAGCAAGTTGGTTTGCTCGGCGATGGCGCGAATCACATCCAGCACCTTACCGATATCCTGGGATTGATTGGCCAGCGATCGCACCAACTCTCCGGTACTTTGCACGTCATGGGCCAGTGAACTGATGGCACTGGCCGTTTCGCTGACCCGCTCCTGCCCCAGATGGGCCGACTCGCTGGACTGGCGGGTGGCGTCGGAGGTGGATACGGCATTGCGCGCGACCTCCTCCACAGCGCTGGTCATTTCATTGACCGCCGTGGCCGCCTGCTCAATTTCGTTGTTCTGTTGTTGCAGGCTCTGGTTGCTATCGAGGGTGACGGCGTTCAACTCATCAGCTGCCGTAGCCAATTGCGTGGCGGAACCGCTGATACCCTGCAAGGTTTCCCGCAGGTTGCACTGCATAGCCGCCAATGCCTTGAGCAAGCGGCTGACTTCGTCATTGCCATGGGTTTCGATCGGGCGCGTCAGGTCACCCTGAGCCACGTGTTCTGCGGCAATCACCGCCTCACTGAGCGGACGCACGATGCTGCGGGTCAATAGCATGGCCAGGGCAACCGTCGCCAAGGCGGCGAGGGCGATAAACAGGCTGACTATCGTGCGCGACGTTTCGTAATGCGCTTTGGATTTCTCGCTCTCGGCCGCGACTTGCTGAGTAAACAGTTGCGCCAGGTCACTGAGTTGCTTGCCAGACCCATCGACCACGGTTTTCATGTCCACCAGCAACAGCTTGGTCAGTTCGTCGCGACGCCCCTGCTCAGCCAAAGTGAACGATTGGGCAATGCCGGTGCGGTAGGCGGTGAAGGTATTTTTGAATTGGTCGTACAACGCCTTGCCTTCAGCCGTGGTCACCAGTTTGTCGTAAGCGGCGATTTTTTCGCTCAGCTCCTTGTCCCGGGTGTCCATCTGGCTGCGGTATTGCGCGATATTCTTCGGATCCTGATCCAGGGCCATACGAAGGGAAATGGTGCGAATGCGCAGCATGATTTCGCGAATTTCGTCACCGCCACGAATACTTGGCAGCCATTGCTTCTCCACCGCCACCTCACTCTCGCGAATGCTCGACATTTGCCCTAGGGCAAAGACCCCGAGCAGCGCCACGAGCACCGCGATCAAGGCAAAACCCAGCGCGGCACGGGGGGCAATATTCAGCTGACGAAGAAACATAACGAGCGCCTTTGTTTTTATTGGCTTGAGTGAAGGGCCATGCCCCGACAGCTCGTTATCGGCAAGTTGTACGATGACTTGAAGGGTTGTGCTTTTTTCGCAGACAAAAAAAATCCCCGTATCTTTCGATACGAGGATTTTTAATATGGTCGGGGTAAGGGGATTCGAACTCCTGACATCCTGCTCCCAAAGCAGGCGCGCTACCGGACTGCGCTATACCCCGGTAAAAAAAAGGCACCTTCGAAAGGCGCCTTCTGCGAACAGAGCTTTTGGCGTCTGATCTTAAGATTCGATCCCAGCCTTAACTGGTTTCAAAAATGGTGGGTCGTGTGGGATTCGAACCTACGACCAATTGGTTAAAAGCCAACTGCTCTACCAACTGAGCTAACGACCCAAATATGGTCGGGGTAAGGGGATTCGAACTCCTGACATCCTGCTCCCAAAGCAGGCGCGCTACCGGACTGCGCTATACCCCGGTTTGAAATTGGCTCCGTGACCAGGACTCGAACCTGGGACCCAATGATTAACAGTCATTTGCTCTACCGACTGAGCTATCACGGAACTACATATTTCAATTTACAACGGTGAAGCTTTATTGCGTTCTCTTCGACCCGTTCGCATCGCTGCGTTCGTGTGTCTGAGGCGCGCTATTCTACAATCTTAAGCACCTCTGTCAACCCCCTAAATTGCTTTCAAGTTAATGATTTGCAACTTATTTCAGATTCCTGCTTGGGGAGCAGAAACCCTACCGGGTGACTTACTGCGGGGCGCACTTTACAAGCCTTTTCCTTTAAGTTCAACAGCCTGGCGAAAAAAAGGCCTCGCAATGCGAGGCCTCCTTTTCAGTCAGAGATTTTGTAGGAGCGAGCCTGCTCGCGATGGGCTCAAGAACGCAGCGTTCAGCCAGTGAATACGCGTTCTCGTTAACGACCATCGCGAGCGAGCTCGCTCCTACATTGGCTCAGTTGAAAACGATCTCGTCGTTTTCCACCGTGCCTTTGGCCGTGTCTCCCGGCATGAATCGGCCGGAGAGAATCAGCTGTGCCAGCGGGTTTTCGATCCAGCGCTGGATCGCTCGTTTGAGCGGTCGTGCGCCATACACCGGGTCGTAACCGACCGCGATCAGCTTGTCCATGGCCTCGGGGCTCAACTCCAGCTTCAACTCCCGCTCGGTGAGGCGACTGCGCAGACGACTCAACTGGATCTCGGTAATGCCGGCGATCTGATCCCGCGCCAATGGCTCGAAGATCACCACCTCATCGACCCGGTTGATGAACTCAGGTCGGAAGTGCGAGGAAATCGCATCCATCACCGCCGCACGCTGAGCCTCACGATCACCGACCAGTTCCTGGATCTGCACCGAGCCCAGGTTGGAGGTCATGACAATCACGGTGTTCTTGAAATCCACCGTGCGGCCATGACTGTCGGTCAGCCGGCCATCTTCCAGCACTTGCAACAAGATATTGAACACATCCGGGTGAGCTTTCTCG
The DNA here is from genome assembly GCF_054071155.1 of Pseudomonas sp. SDO5532_S415. Taxonomy (NCBI): domain Bacteria; kingdom Pseudomonadati; phylum Pseudomonadota; class Gammaproteobacteria; order Pseudomonadales; family Pseudomonadaceae; genus Pseudomonas; species Pseudomonas sp. SDO5532_S415. The sequence continues at coordinate 27,756 of NZ_JBSVWS010000040.1, forward strand.
ACCTCGTCCAGCAGGATCACCGAATAAGGCTTGCGACGCACAGCCTCCGTCAGATAACCGCCCTCTTCATAGCCGACATAGCCCGGTGGCGCGCCAATCAAGCGAGCCACGGAATGTTTCTCCATGAACTCGGACATATCGATGCGCACCATCGCTTCTTCGGTGTCGAAGAGGAATTCGGCCAGCGCCTTGCACAGCTCGGTTTTACCTACACCGGTCGGGCCGAGGAACATGAACGATCCACTCGGGCGATTCGGGTCGGACAACCCGGCGCGAGAACGCCGCACGGCGTTGGAAACCGCGACCACTGCTTCATCCTGGCCAATCACACGCTGGTGCAACAGGCTTTCCATCTTCATCAGTTTGTCGCGCTCGCCTTCGAGCATTTTCGACACCGGAATACCGGTCCACTTCGATACGACTTCGGCGATCTCTTCTTCAGTCACCTTGCTGCGCAGTAACTGGTTTTCACTCTTGCCATGCTGGTCGACCATTTGCAGGCTGCGCTCCAGGTCCGGGATCACCCCGTACTGCAACTCAGCCATGCGGTTCAGGTCGCCTTTGCGGCGAGCGCTTTCCAGTTCCTGACGGGACTGTTCGATTTTCTGCTGGATCTGCGCCGAACCCTGCACCTCGGCCTTTTCCGAGTTCCAGATTTCTTCGAGATCCGAATACTCGCGTTCGTGGCGCCGAATTTCTTCCTGGAGTTTTTCCAGACGCTTGATCGCCGCTTCGTCGCTTTCTTTCTTCAGCGCCTGGGACTCCACCTTCAGCTGAATCAGGCGACGCTCCAGACGGTCCAGCACTTCCGGTTTGGAGTCGATCTCCATGCGGATGCGGCTGGCGGCCTCGTCGATCAGGTCGATGGCCTTGTCCGGCAACTGACGGTCAGTGATGTAGCGATGGCTGAGTTTGGCCGCCGCAATGATCGCGCCGTCGGTGATCGCCACCTTGTGGTGGACCTCGTAGCGTTCTTTCAAGCCTCGCAGGATGGCGATGGTGTCTTCTTCGCTCGGCTCGTCCACCAATACTTTCTGGAAGCGCCGCTCAAGGGCTGCATCCTTCTCTATATATTGGCGGTACTCATTGAGCGTGGTCGCGCCGACGCAATGCAACTCACCGCGCGCCAGGGCTGGCTTGAGCATGTTGCCCGCATCCATCGAGCCTTCGCCCTTGCCGGCGCCGACCATGGTGTGCAGTTCGTCGATGAACAGAATGATCTGCCCTTCCTGCTTCGACAGTTCATTGAGCAGCGCTTTTAGCCGCTCTTCGAACTCGCCACGATACTTGGCACCGGCAATCAGCGCCCCCATGTCCAGGGATAGCAGACGCTTGCCTTTCAGGCCGTCCGGCACTTCACCGTTGATAATGCGCTGGGCCAGACCTTCGGCGATGGCAGTTTTACCAACGCCAGGCTCACCGATCAGCACCGGGTTGTTCTTGGTGCGACGTTGCAGGACCTGGATGGTCCGACGAATTTCGTCGTCACGACCGATCACCGGGTCGAGCTTGCCGTCTTCGGCGCGCTTGGTCAGGTCGACGGTATATTTATCCAGCGCCTGGCGCGCCTCTTCGTGGTTCGGGTCATTGACTGCCTCGCCACCACGCAGGTTGTTGATCGCATTTTCCAGGGCTTTCTTGCTGACGCCCTGGCCCAGCAGCAATTTGCCGAGCTTGCTGTTCTCGTCCATGGCGGCGAGCAACACCAACTCGCTGGAAATGAACTGGTCGCCCTTCTGCTGGGCCAGGCGATCAGCCTGATTGAGCAGGCGCGCCAGATCCTGCGACATGTTGACGTCGCCGGTCGGATTCTGGATTTTTGGCAGCTGGTCGAGCTCTTTGGTCAGCTCTTTACGCAGGCTGTTGACGTCGAAGCCCACCTGCATCAACAGGGGCTTGATCGAACCACCCTGTTGCTCAAGCAGGGCCTGCATCAAATGCGCCGGCTCGATGGCGGGATGGTCAAGACCGACGGCCAGGGATTGGGCATCGGACAAGGCTAACTGCAACTTGCTGGTTAAACGGTCTATACGCATGGGTCACCTTCCTTTTGAGCAGGCCGGACCTATAAAACATCCTGAATGAAGAAACCTGCCAGATACCACAGTAGATGCGGTCGATTCTGGGAGTTTCAAGCGTCGTGACGTTGATGCAGGTCAGGCAAGTCTAGCGTTCAAGCCAGATTAGGGAGGCAAAGCGACCAGTGCGAGGACTGCGGCGGTAGGAGAAGAAGCGAGGATCGGTCACGGTGCAGAAACCTCCGCCATAGACAGCCGTTACACCGCGAGCCGCCAGACGCAAACGCGCCAGCATATAGATGTCGGCCATGAATTTGCCGGGGTTCTGGCTCGGAACAAAGGCTTCAGCCGCTTGCGGCAGCTGCTGAACGAAAGTTTCACGTACTTCCGGGCCGACTTCAAACGCTTGCGGGCCGATGGCCGGACCGAGCCAGACCAGCACCTCGGCAGGTGGTACGGCCAGACTGTCCAGAGTCGCTTCCAGCACGCCCGCCGCCAACCCGCGCCAGCCGGCATGAGCCGCAGCCACGCGCGTGCCGGCACGGTCACAAAACAGTGCAGGCAGGCAATCGGCGGTCATTGCCGCGCAGGCGATTCCCGGCGTTGCCGTCCAACTGGCATCGGCGGTGACCACCTGACTCGGATCCGCATGAGCCACGACGATGCCGTGGACCTGCTGCAGCCAGGCCGGTTGAATAGAGAAGTGATCGGTCAGGCGACGGCGATTTTCGGCGACAGCCTCTGGGCTGTCGTCGACATGATCGCCGAGGTTGAGGCTGTCGAACGGCGCCAGACTGACGCCGCCCGCACGGGTGGTGACACAGGCTTTGACCCCGGCCGGCGCGGGCCAGTCAGGAATCAGCCAGTCACTCATCCGACGAACGCCTCGCGATCTTGCTTGAGCAGGGTCAGCAACCAGACGAAGTCTTCCGGCAACGGCGACTCCCAGCTCATGCGTTGACCAGTGGTCGGGTGATCCAGCTCCAGGAACCGCGCATGCAGCGCCTGACGCGGGAAGTTTTTCAACGACTCGACCATGGTCGGGTTGGCTGCCGGCGGGATACGGAAGCGACCGCCGTAGGCAGGATCTCCGACCAACGGGAAGTTGATATGCGCCATGTGCACGCGAATCTGGTGCGTACGACCGGTTTCCAGCTTCACCCGTACGTGGGTGTGAGAGCGGAAACGCTCGAGCACACGGTAATGGCTGACGGCTTGCTTGCCACCTTCCATCACAGCCATGCGCTGGCGCTGCTGGCCGTGACGACCGATCGGCGCGTTGATCTTGCCGCCGGCTGTCACCACGCCAATCACGATGCATTCATAGATGCGGCTGACACTGCGGCTCTGTAACTGTGTCACCAGCTGCGTCTGCGCCTGAATGGTCTTGGCCACCACCATCAGACCGGTGGTGTCCTTGTCCAGGCGATGCACGATACCGGCGCGGGGCACATTGATGATGCCCGGCACGTGATGCAGCAACGCATTGAGCAAGGTGCCATCAGCGTGACCGGCGGCGGGATGCACCACCAGGCCCGCAGGCTTGTTGATCACCAGGATGTCGTCGTCTTCATAGACGATGTCCAGGGCAATGTCTTGAGCGACCCATTCGCCCTGAGCTTCCTGCTCGGCAGTGAGTTCAAGAATGGCGCCACCGTGAACGATGTCTCGCGGGCGGATAACCGCCCCATCCACAGTCAGGCGGCCGTCTTTGATCCAGGCGGAAAGGCGCGAGCGCGAGTGCTCAGCGAATAATTGTGCGGCGACTTGATCGAGGCGTTGGCCGCCCAATTCGGACGGCACCTCTGCGCGAAGTTCAATTTTATCGGACATGCTCAGACTAGGCGTCGGCACAGCCTTTGGTTTCGGCTGCGCGCTTGTGGTTAAATACGGCGTCTTTTGCCCCGAGGCTATTCAACGGGGCGCTCATCATAACAGGACGGCCACGCCCAAGACAGCGGCCGTCATAGGGACGCAAGCCGCCATGCAAGTGAAACACCTGCTGCTGATCGCCATCCTCGCATTGACCGCTGCTTGCTCATCGAAGGAAGTCGTAGACGAAAACCTGAGCGAAGTCGAGTTGTACCAACAGGCTCAGGCTGATCTGGACAACAACAGCTACACCAGCGCCACCGCCAAGCTGAAGGCTCTGGAATCGCGTTATCCGTTCGGTCGTTATGCCGATCAGGCACAACTCGAACTCATCTACGCCAACTACAAGAATGCCGAGCCAGAAGCTGCGAAAGCCGCGGCTGAGCGCTTCATTCGTCTGCATCCACAGCACCCGAACGTCGATTACGCCTACTACCTCAAGGGCCTGACCTCTTTCGACCAGGACGTCGGTTTGCTGTCGCGCTTCCTGCCGCTGGACATGACCAAACGTGACCCGGGCGCCGCTCGCGACTCCTACAACGAATTCGCCCAGCTGACCAGCCGCTTCCCCAACAGCCGCTACTCGCCGGACGCCAAGCAGCGCATGATCTACCTGCGCAACCTGCTGGCGGCCTACGAAATCCACGTTGCCGATTACTACCTGACCCGTCAGGCCTATGTCGCCGCGGCGAACCGTGGTCGTTACGTGGTGGAAAACTTCCAGGAAACCCCTTCGGTCGGCGACGGCCTGGCGGTGATGACCGAGGCCTACCAGCGCCTGCACCTGGACGACCTGGCAGCCACCAGCCTTGAAACCCTGAAGCTCAACTACCCGAACCACCCAAGCCTGGTGGACGGTCAGTTCGTACCGTCGGTCGCCGAAGCCGACAACCGTTCGTGGCTGAGCAAGGCCACCCTGGGCCTGATCGAATCCCGTCCGCCGCTGCCACCGGGAGAAACCCGCGCCAACCAGGACGTGCAGAAGCAGTTTCAGGATGCCAAGGACGCGATTCCGAACGAGCTCAAGCCTAAAGATGCGGACGGTGACGTGATCGAAGAAGAGAATCACGAAGCAGAAGGTAACAACGAAGACCGTTCCTGGTTCAGCTACATGACCTTCGGCGTGTTCGACTGATACGACCGGCGGTACAGAAAGGGAGACTTCGAGTCTCCCTTTTTTATTGCGCCGTTTTTATAGAACGCATTTACGCTGTGCGCCTGCCATGTCCCCGGCTAAACTGGCGATTCATCAGCCAAAAAGCCGCTCATCATGCTTCGTTTACTGTTCTGGATCGCCGTGATTGCCGCCGCCGTATGGTTTTGGCGCAAGTACAAGGGCCAGGCTGCCGTGCCCAAGTCGCCTGCCGAACTGGAAGCGGCACCGATGGTCCGCTGCGCCCATTGCGGTGTGCACCTGCCACGGGATCGTGCACTGAGTCTTCAACAACAATGGTATTGCAGCCAGGCCCATCTGGAGCAAGGCCCCGGTTCCAGTGATCGCTGAGACGTCCAGTCACGGCGGCAAACAGGCCCAGCGACTGCTGCGCCTTTATCACCTCTACCGTTTAAGCGTCGGCATCGTCCTGGTGCTGCTGATCTCCAGCAATCTGGACGACCAGTTGCTGACGTCAGCCAGCAACGAGCTGCTGCGCAGTGGCAGCTGGTTGTACCTGGTGCTGAACATTCTTTTGGTGGTCTTCTTCGAGAACACTCGCCAGCCGACGCAATTGTTCAGCCTGGCGCTTCTCGACGTCTTGCTGCTGTGCCTCCTGTTCTACGCAGGCGGCGGTGTGGCCAGCGCCATTGGCAACCTGCTGATTGTCTCCGTCGCCATCAGCAATACGCTCTTGCGAAGACGCATCGGCCTGTTGATTGCAGCCGTCGGTGCACTCGGCATCGTCGGTTCCAGCTTTCTGCTGAATTTCAGCCATCCTCCCAAACCCAATGATTACTTGCAGGTCGGAACCCTGGGCGCCCTATGCTTTGCCGCAGCTTTGCTGGTGCAAGGCCTGATCCGACGCCTGGAAGTCAGTGAAACCCTCGTGGAACAGAAGGCCAGCGAAGTCGTCGGCCTGGAAGCACTCAATGCGCTGATCCTGCAACGCATGCGCACCGGCATTCTGGTGCTCGACGAGCAGCGGCGCGTGCAATTGGCCAATCACAGCGCCCTGTCACTGCTCGGCTGCGACCGGCTTGAGGGCCGACTGATCGACGACCAGGTCCCCGCCCTCGTCGAACGCTATCAGCTCTGGCTCAGCAATCCGACGTTGCGCCCGCAAAGCCTGAAAATCGCCAATAGCGGCGTGGAGCTGCAACCGAGCTTCATTGCACTGGACTCAAGCCCGCAGCACCAGACCCTGGTTTTTCTTGAAGACCTCGCCCAGATCGCCCAGCAGGCCCAACAACTGAAACTCGCCGCGCTCGGACGCCTGACTGCCGGTATCGCCCATGAAATCCGTAATCCTTTGGGTGCCATCAGTCATGCCGCGCAGCTATTGCGCGAGTCCGAGGAACTGAACAGCGCGGATCAACGTCTGACGCAGATCATTCAAGATCACTCTCAGCGCATGAATCGGGTAATCGAAAACGTCCTGCAACTGTCCCGCCGCCAGCAAACCTTACCGCAACGGTTGGACCTGAAGCCGTGGCTGCAACAGTTCGTCAGCGAAATTCGCGAGGGCGCGACCGAGCGCCAGCAGATTCACCTGCACATCGCTGGCGGCGACTTCAAGACGTTGATGGACCCGAACCAGTTGAACCAGATTCTCGACAATCTCATTCGCAACGCCTGGCGCCACAGCGCCCAGCGCCACGATCTGGCACAGGTCTGGCTTGAGTTGTTCGTCGATCCCGACAGCCAACTGCCCATCCTCGAAATCCTCGACGACGGCCCCGGTGTGGCCCCTGACCATCAAGCGCAACTGTTCGAGCCTTTCTTCACCACCAGCCACCAAGGCACTGGCCTGGGGCTTTACCTGTCCCGTGAGCTGTGCGAAAGCAACCAGGCCCGCCTGGACTTTAAACCACGCCAAGGCGGCTGCTTTCGCATCACCTTTGCTCACGGACAGAAACAAGGTTGAAGATGAGCCCACGGCAAAAAGTCCTGATCGTCGACGACGAACCGGACATCCGCGAACTCCTGGAAATCACCCTGGGACGGATGAAACTCGATACCTGGAGTGCCCGCAACGCTGGCGAGGCACAGGCACTGCTCAAGCGCGAGACATTCAATCTGTGCCTGACCGACATGCGCCTGCCGGACGGTACAGGTCTTGAACTGCTACAGCACATCCAGCAACGCCACCCGCAAGTCCCGGTAGCCATGATCACTGCCTATGGCAATGTCGAGACAGCGATCAACGCTCTCAAGGCCGGGGCTTTTGACTTCCTGAGCAAACCGGTGGACCTCACTCGCCTGCGGGAACTGGTCAACAGCGCCCTGCTGCTGCCCACCCCGGGCATTGCCATCGACCGCCGCTTGCTGGGCGATTCATTGCCCATGCGCAACCTGCGCAAACAGATCGACAAACTGGCGCGCAGCCAGGCGCCGGTGTACATCAGCGGCGAGTCTGGCAGTGGCAAGGAGCTGGTCGCACGCCTGATCCATGATCGCGGGCCGCGCGCCAACCAGCCCTTTGTTCCGGTCAATTGCGGCGCCATTCCGTCGGAGTTGATGGAAAGCGAATTTTTCGGTCATCGCAAAGGCAGCTTCAGCGGCGCCATCGAAGACAAACCCGGACTGTTCCAGGCGGCCCATGGCGGCACCCTGTTCCTCGACGAAGTGGCTGATCTGCCGCTGCCGATGCAGGTCAAACTGCTGCGGGCCATTCAGGAAAAAGCCGTACGCAGTGTGGGTGGGCAACAGGAAGTGGTGGTTGATGTGCGCATACTTTGCGCCACCCATAAAGACCTCGCGGCCGAAGTCACCGCTGAGCGCTTCCGCCAGGATTTGTACTACCGGTTGAACGTGATCGAGCTGCGGGTTCCACCCTTGCGCGAACGCCGTGACGATATCGAGCCCCTGGCCAGCCATGTGCTCAAGCGCCTGGCCGCCGACACCGGTCAACCCGTGGCAACACTTCACCCGCAAGCCCTCGATGCGCTGAAAAGCTACCGCTTTCCAGGCAATGTGCGGGAACTGGAGAACATGCTCGAACGGGCACACACGCTGTGCGAAAACAAACAGATCGAAGCCGGCGACCTGCGCCTGGCCGAAGGGAACTGTGCCGCAGAAGGCGGTGTGCCGGATCTCACGCAGATCGACAATCTGGAGGCTTATCTGGAGAACGTCGAACGCCAGTTGATTCTCCAGGCCCTTGAAGAAACCCGCTGGAATCGTACGGCGGCGGCTCAGCGGTTGAATTTGTCGTTCAGGTCGATGCGGTACAGGCTGAAAAAATTAGGGTTGGATTGAGGGCCTCTTCGCGAGCAGGCTCGCTCCCACAGGTAAACCACAGCCT
>NZ_JBSVWS010000041.1:0-35446 GCF_054071155.1 Pseudomonas sp. SDO5532_S415
AATACATGAAGCGCCTGACACAACGCCTTCGCGAGCAGGCTCGCTCCCACAGGGATTTATGGGGGATTCACTGGACTGGAAGGAAATTCAGAAAAAGCAAACTTTGAGCGTAATTGAGGCCGATCCGCCGATAGCGTTCATCCAGCATCTGGGTCAACAGGTCCAGCCGCGCGACGATCTTGCCGAACTCCACGGCAAAACTCAGGTTGCTGCCCTCCTCCGAGATTTCGTTGGAGAACAACATGGGCTGGCCATCCTTGTTCTGCCGCTGACTCAGGATCCAGGTGGCGATTTCGATGTTGCGCGCGGCGTTGCTGACGAACGTCGGGTTGATCGCGTCCGTCATGTAGAACTCCAGGCGATTGCCGTGGGCGGTGACCAGCATGCTGCCGATGGCATAGATGAACGCACCGACCCGGTCGCCGAGAAACTCCGGGCTCATGGCAAAGCGCAACGCCGCCAGATCTTTTTTACCGCCCAGGGTGGGTAGCGGCTGTTGCTGTTCGATGGCCATGCGTACTTGCTTGCCGGCGGTGCGGGCGTCGAGGAAACCCGACTTTTTCAACTCATCGGGGTTGCGCAGGTAGAGCTTGCTCATCAGCAGATAGAGGCTGTCGAGGTTGTCACGCATGGTCAGAGTGGCCATGCGGTCGACGCTGGTCTGCAGAAACTCCTGGGGTTTGCCTTCGCGCAACTGGGTGAACACATCGTTGCCGGGCTGATGGCTGCAACCGCTGGCACAGAGCAGCAACAGACCGGCCAACAGGCGAAATCGACAAAGGTTGAAGGGCAACACTCGAACCATAAGGGATTGGGACTGACACATTCCTGTGCGGCGGGATTCGCTGCAACGGCTATGGATAGAGCCGGTCAGTTCGAAAAAGTGCAGTGCCGGGAGGGATCAATCGATCATCGGCAGGGAAAAATCAGTTGAGCGCCGTGTTTGAGGGATTGTTACAGCAGCCAGGAAAGGGTCGGCCGCGAGGTCGCTTTCGCGAGCAGGCTCGCTCCCACAGGGGATCCGGGTATATCTGCAAGAAAGTGGTCGGCTGGCAGGCCGCCATCGCGGGCAAGCCTTGTTCCTACAAAGGCAAAAGCAGAAACAGAAACAGATTGGTGTACGCCCGCTTTTCACCACTCATCAGGCCGAGCGTTAGCTCGCCTTAAGCTCTTGATCTTGATCCACCCGCCCCTTCGGAAGGCTGAGTGGAGGTATTCATCCGGGGATTGGCGCGAAGCGCCGTTCGACGCAGTCGAACCCATTGCATGCAGGTGCAGCGAAGCCAACCGGAGGGCAATGCCCCCGGATGAATGCCGGAGCGAAGGAACCCCGAGCCCCAGCGAGGGGCCGGACGCTGGGGCAAAGCCTTTTGGTTCCTTTTTGGCGTCTGAAAAAGGGACTCGCCGTAAGGGCGAAACCGCCAGCCGCCGTTACCGCAAAAATGGATATACACACAATCCAACAGCAGCCTGGTCGGCCCAGAGGCCGCCAAGATGGAACCCGAGGGACTATCCTGATGCCAACCGGAGTAATGATCATAAGGAATCAAACATGCGCACAGAACAACTGGCCGGCACCGAAGTGCCAGCCATCGGCCAAGGCACCTGGCAAATGGGCGAAGACAAATCCCGATACAAAGAGGAAGTCGCCGCCCTGCGCCAAGGCATCGAACTGGGCATGACCCTGATCGACACCGCCGAAATGTACGCCGAGGGCGGCGCCGAGCAAGTCGTCGCCCAAGCCATCGCCGGCCAGCGCGACAAGGTCTTCCTGGTCAGCAAGGTCTACCCACACAACGCCAGCCGCCAAGGCATTCCCCAGGCCTGCGAACGCAGCCTGAAGCGGCTAGGCACCGATCACATCGACCTGTACCTGCTGCACTGGCGTGGCCAGTACCCTCTGGAAGAAACCGTCGAAGCCTTCGAACGCCTGCGCGAATCCGGCAAAATCGGCCGCTGGGGCGTGTCGAATTTCGACGTCGATGATCTGCTGGAACTGAACACCCCGACCTGCGCCACCAATCAGGTGCTCTACAACCTGGAGGACCGCGGGATAGAATTTGATTTACTGCCCTGGTGCCAGCAGCGCACGATGCCCGTCATGGCCTACTGTCCGATCGGTCAGGGTGGGCAGATGCTGGCCAATGCCACGCTCAGGCAGGTGGCTGCTCGTCATGGCGTCACGCCTGCGCAAGTGTCGCTGGCCTGGCTGCTGCGCCAGAAAGGGGTAATCGCCATCCCCAAGGCAGTCCACCCCGAGCATGTGCGACTCAACGCCCAGGCTGCCGGGCTGCAACTTGAAGCCGGGGATCTGGAGGCGCTGGACCAAGCGTTTCACGCGCCCAAACGCAAGCAGCGGTTGGCCATGGTCTGAGCCACCCCGAGAGTGTCAGAGGGCTTCGCCATGAGAAGCACCGATCAGAAGGACACCTTCAACCTGCAACGCTTTATCCAGGCGCAAGACCCGGTGTTCGACCGGGTCCAGGCCGAACTGAACGCCGGCCACAAACGCAGCCACTGGATGTGGTTCATCTTTCCGCAGCTTGCCGGGCTGGGTGACAGCGAAATGTCCCGACGCTTCGCGATTCGCTCCCGAGAGGAGGCTCAGGCCTATCTGGACCATCCCTTGCTGGGAACCAGGCTGCGCAGTTGCACCCATGACGTACTGAACATCCAGCAGCGCTCGGTCGCGGCGATTTTCGGCCATCCGGACGACCTGAAGTTTCACTCATCGATGACCCTGTTCGCTCAGGTCGCGCCCAAAGACAGTCCGTTTCATCAAGCCTTGAACCAGTACTTCCACGGCATCCTGGATGACTGGACGTTGTCGCTGCTGGACTCAAAACAGGCCCAGTTGCCCCCCAATCAGGGTTGAGAAATCGTCGTCGACGAACGGCAGGATCGCGTCCGCGACCGGTTGCAGCTGTTTGGTGATGTAGTGGTCGTAATCGATGGGCGCGCTGCGGATCTCCAGCGGCTCGGGGCCGGCGACGGTAATCACGTAGCTGATCCAGCCACCGTTCTGGTATTGCCGCGGGCGGCCCTGGTGGTCGTTGTACTCGTCGGCGATGCGCGCCGCCCGCACATGGGGCGGGACGTTGCGCTGGTAGTCATCGAGCGTACGCCGCAGGCGCTTGCGGTAGATCAGGCGGTCGTCGTACTCGCCGGCGAGGGTCTTGGCTACATATTCGCGCACATAATCTTGATAAGGCTTTCGCTGGAAGATCCGCAGGTACAGCTCCTGCTGGAATTGCCGGGCCAGCGGCGACCAGTCGGTACGCACGGTTTCCAGGCCTTTGTAGACCATCTCGTCAGTGCCGTCGGCGCGCGTGACCAACCCCGCGTAACGCTTCTTGCTGCCCTCCTCCGCACCGCGAATGGTCGGCATCAGGAACCGTTTGTAGTGGGTTTCGTACTGCAACTCCAGGGCGCTCTCCAGACCATAGGCTTGGCGCACGTGCTCGCGCCACCACTGGTTGACGTGATCCACCAATGCGCGCCCGATCTGCGCCGCTTCCTGTTGGCCGTGGGCGCGACGCAGCCAGACGAAGGTCGAGTCGGTGTCGCCATAGATCACCGTGTGGCCCTGGGCTTCGATCAACTGGCGGGTGCGCAACATGATCTCGTGGCCACGCAAGGTTATGGACGATGCCAGACGCGTATCGAAGAAGCGGCAACCGCTGGAGCCGAGCACGCCGTAGAACGCGTTCATGATGATCTTCAGCGCCTGGGACAATGGTGCATTGTGCTCGCGCTTGGCGGTTTCCCGGCCCTCGGCGACCCGGGCGACGATGGCGGGCAGGCAATGCCGGGTACGGGAAAACCGTGCCCCACGAAAACCCGGTACCGAGTCGGCGTCATCGGGATGCCTGAGCCCTTCGATCAGGCCCACCGGGTCGATGAGGAAAGTTCGGATGATCGAGGGGTAAAGGCTTTTGTAGTCGAACACCAGCACCGATTCATACAACCCCGGTTGCGAGTCCATGACGAACCCGCCGGGGCTGGCTTGCGCAGGTTTGCCGCCGAGGTTCGGCGCCACGAAGCCCTGACGGTGCATCAACGGCATGTACAGGTGAGTGAAGGCCGCCACCGAACCGCCCATGCGATCGGCCGGCAACCCGGTGACACTGGCCCGTTCCAGTAGAAACGTCAGCAGCTCGGTCTTGGCGAAGATCCGCGTGACCAGTTCGCAGTCCTTGAGGTTGTACTTGGCCAGCGCCGGCTTGTCCTCGGCGAACATGCGGTTGATTTCGTCCATGCGCTGGTACGGATTATCAATCGACTTGCCTTCGCCGAGCAGGGTTTGCGCGACGTTTTCCAGGCTGAATGACGGGAAGCTCCAGGTTGCCGAACGCAGGGCTTCGATGCCGTCGATGATCAGCCGGCCGGCGGCGGAGGCGAAGTAGTGATTGCCGTTACCGTGTTCGCGCCACTGCATTTCCTCGCCGCCGCGCCCCAGTTTCAGCGGCACACCCAGTTGCCGGGCGTGTTTGTGCAGCACCCGCAGGTCGAACTGCACGACGTTCCAGCCGATGATGGCGTCGGGATCATGCCGGGCGAACCAGTCGTTGAGCCTCTTGAGCAACAGAGTGCGCGATTCGCAGTATTCGAGCTGGAAATCCACCGCGCTGTCGTCGCCATTGGCTGGGCCGAGCATGTACACCTGACGCTCGCCACAGCCCTCCAGGGCGATGGAATACAAATCGCCTTGGGCGGTGGTTTCGATGTCCAGGGACACCAGCTTGAGACTCGGCCGGTAGTCGGGGTCGGGTTTCATCTGCGCGTCGAGCAGCAGGTCATAGGCCCCCGGCGCACCGCTAAAACGGACGGGTGCGGTGATGAAGCGCTCCATCAGGTAGCGTTCCGGCGGGCGCACATCGGCTTCGTACACTTCGACGCCGGCCCGGCGTAGCGCGGTCTCCAGGCGCATCAACTGGCCGTGCTGCCGGCAATACAGCCCCAGCACCGGACGGTGTTCGAAATCCTGCAGGGCCAGGGGCTTGAGCTCGACGTTCTTTTCGTCGCGCAACAGCACCTCGGCCTGCTCGCGCTGGCTGGCCGGAATAAACGCCACCGACGGCTGATGAGGCAGGCGGATGCGCCGGGGACCGTTATCGGTCGCCAGCCAGAACTCGACTTCCGTACCCGCCGGGGTATCGCGCCAATGCCGGGTCAGGACGAAGCCCTGGGGTAAATCCACCACTGCAAACCTCGGATTTGATTCAGGGGGTAATTCTACGCGTCATTGAAGACAGATGCGGTCCCTGTGGCGAGGGAGCTTGCTCCCGCTCGGCTGCGCAGCAGTCGTAAAATGGCTTTTCGCAGTGTGTCTGACACACCGTGTCAGCAGGTTTTGGGCCTGCTCCGCAGGCCAGCGGGAGCAAGCGCCCTCGCCACAGATCAGGAGAACTTCGTAAGAAAAACCGTTGAATGACGTTTTTTGCGTGTTATCTGCCGCTTTCGCCCTTGCCCTGAAGGCCCGGGTCTACGATTCTTCAAGGACAACGACAACACCCCGGGACACCGCCATGAAAACCGTCGCGCAACTGCTCAAGTTGAAAGATCAGAAAAACCAGGAAGTGCACCAGATCAAACCTGATCACATGGTGCTGGAAGCGCTGATGAAGATGGCTGAAAAGAACGTCGGCGCCTTGCTGGTGGTGGACAATGATGAGGTGCTGGGCATCATCAGTGAACGGGACTATGCGCGCAAACTGGTGCTGCATGGGCGTTCTTCGGTGGGTACCCCGGTGCGCGACATCATGGTGTCGCCGGTGATCACCGTGGACACTCACCAGACCGTCGATACCTGCCTAGGCATCATGTCCGACAAGCGCCTGCGCCACCTGCCGGTGGTGGAAAACGGCAAGTTGATCGGCTTGCTGTCGATCGGCGACCTGGTCAAGGAAGCAATCGCCGAACAGGCTGAACTGATTCGCCAGTTGGAGCAGTACATTCGCGGCGAATAGCTCAGCTACGCGAAAATCCCCCCTGTGGGAGCGAGCCTGCTCGCGAAAGCGGAGCATCAGTCAATGCATGTGGCGACTGACATTGCGCCTTCGCGAGCAGGCTCGCTCCCACATTTGTTTTGTGGCGATCAGGCGGGCCAGTGCCGGGCGAAGACCGGGGCCAGCGTGGGATGCCGGTCGATTCGCTCCAGCCAGGCGAAAAATCCCGGTCGGGCGCGACGCAGATATTCCCGGCTCCCCGCCCACCGCGTGATCACCGCCGCCAGCACGTCCAGCGCTCCCGGCGTCTCGTCCCCCAGATACAGCTCACCGGAAAACTGGTCGGCAAACACTTCCCAACTCCAGTGCAGGCGCTGACGGGCACCGGTCATGAGGTTGTGCCGCGACGCCTCGTCTGCCTCGGCCAGCCAGCGTTCGGGGTAATCGATGATGCCGATGGCCGCGTAACAATTACTGACGATGAATGCCAGTCCGCGAATGGCCTGGTCGCGGTCGGCGGGGTCGTCCGGCAACAACTTCGATTGAGGAAACGTCAGCCCGAGATGGATCAGGATCGCCGCGCTCTCGGTGAGGATGCTGCCGTCGGGCAATTGCAGCGTCGGGATCTGCTTGAGCGGGTTGAGTTTCTCCAGCGCCTGGGCAGCCTGTGCAGATGACTCGACATCGATGAAGCGGTAGGGGATTTCACACAGTTCCAGTGCCGCCTCTATCGCCGCCGCGCCCGAGTTCTGATGGCCGTAGAGTTGATACATACACACCTCCTGGTTGACGGGATCAGCGCCAATTATCCAGTGTAGAAGCCGCCACCTGTGGGAGCGAGCCGGCTCCGGGCGGTGTTCCGACGAAGAGGGACTGACATTCAACAGTGATGTCGACTGACACGACCTCTTCGCGAGCAGGCTCGCTCCCACAAAGGATCACCGAACCAACCATTGACTACGTCAATAGTCACCATTAACTCAATGAAGTTCTCTTAAAAACTGTGCGGCGTAACATCTGCTCCATACCAACCAAATACCCCCGGAGCACACGATCATGAAACGCCAAACCATTCTCAGCATCGCTTTTTCGATCTTCGCAGTGAACGCTTTCGCCGCGACCTCTGCTCAACCTGTAGTCGCTGAAGGCGGCTCGGATCGTCTGATCGAAAGCCGTGTGGCTGAAGGTGGCGCTGATCGCCTGCTCGAAAAACGCGCTGTGGCAGCCGATGGTTCGGATCGTTTGAAAGGCAACACCATCGCCGCCGATGGTTCTGACCGCCTGAAAGGCAACACCATCGCCGCTGATGGTTCTGATCGCCTGAAAGGCAACACCGTCGCCTAAACAAATCGCTAAACCGCACTACCCAAAAAGCCCGGCCTGATCAGCCGGGCTTTTTCGTGTTTTTCAGTTCCGCCCTCAACGCGCCATGCAACGCTGATAACGCTCGTCGACCCGTTTGGCAAACCACGCCGTGGTGAGTTTGCGGGTGATTTTCGGGCTTTGCAGCACGATCCCCGGCAACACCGCGCGCGGCAATCGCCGGCCTTCGGCCTTGTCGGCCAACTCGAAAACCCGCTGATAGAGCTTGCTGTTTTCGAACGCCAACGTATTGCCCTCCTCCAACTGGTCCCTGATCGTCGGATTACGCATATCCAATTGCTTGCCGAGGGTGCGCACGGCCTTTTCCGTGGTACCGGGCATGATCGAGTCGTAGCGCACCAGATCGCCATCCAAGGCCAATGGAATACCCGACGCCCTACTCACGGCGTTCTGGAACGCGGCATTGCGACTGGCGTACCAGCCGGCGTTGAAATCGGCGAAGCGATACAGCGGTTGCTTGTAGCTCACCGGATACCCCAGCAAATGCGCGATGCCGAAATACATGCCGCCTCGGCGGGTGAAGACTTCGCGGCGGATCGAGCCCTCCACCGGATAGGGATAGTCCTTCGCCTGCTGCTCGGCAAAGTCGATGCTGACCTGCATCGGCCCGCCGGTGTGCACCGGGTTGAAGCCTGCAAACAATGTCTGGCCCATGGGCACCATGCCGATGAAATCATCGAAGATCGCGCTCAGTTCCTTTTCGCTACGGGCCGCGTTCAACCGGTCGCTGTAGCTTTTGCCATTGGGTGAACGCACCTGCAGCGCACCACTGACCAACAGGCCGGGAATGTGCGCCTTGGCTGCCCGGCGGTCGATTTCGTCACGGGCGATCCTGCCCAGGCCGGGCACGGACGGGTCTGACTGGAAGGTCGATTCCTGCTCGGTGACGGCCAGTACCGCACAGAGGTTTTGCGTGGTCGGCGCGATGTTCTGCGCCGCAAACGCGGCATAGATATCCGTGGCCCAGCCCTTGCGGTCGACGGTTTTGGCCGGCAGCAGACGCAGGATTTCCGCCTTGACCTCGGCAGGCGTGCGCGCCGGAGGTTCCTGGGTCCGTTGGCTGCCACAACCGGCCAGCACCAGCAATGCGGCGATGCTCATGATCAATCGATGGGCTTGCATGTTGCTCCTGATGATTCGATACGCCGGGTCAACCATAAGGCCGATGGCAAGGTGCTGGCTATGTCCGAGACGATTTCCCGCGCCAAAAGGTGCTCAGCAGAAGAGACAGATGAAAAATCTGTGGCGAGGGAGCTTGCTCCCGCTGGACTGCGCAGCAGTCCCATTTTTTTGGGGCCGCTTCGCGGCCCAACGGGAGCAAGCTCCCTCGCCACAGGATTTATCAGCAGGTCCATCTCCCCCCAATCATTACCTGCACATCGTAATGACAAACGGCTCGTGCAATACAACTGGTAACGACTAGCATTTGTGTCTGGAGTCGCATTTGCGCATGGAGTAACCGCGCCGTCACATCTTTCTTATCGGCGGCGCGCCGCCCAGGAACGACACATGACTACTCCAGCTCCCTTGCGCCCGACCTTGCTCGCCCTGCTCTGCTCGCTGACCGTCACTGCCCATGCCGCAGACCCTGCGCCAGACGTCGTCAAACCGCTGGTGCTGGACAACGTCAACGTCAACGCCGATGCCCCGGTTCCCCCTGATCTACCCCCGGTGTATCCCGGTGGCCAGGTCGCGCGTGGCGGGCAACTGGGGGTGCTGGGTAACCAGGACATGATGGACGTGCCGTTCAGCGTGACCGCCTATACCGAAGAACTGATCCGCGACCAGCAAGCCGAGACCGTGGGTGATGTGCTGCTCAACGACGCCTCGGTGCGACAGGCCTCCGGTTTTTCCAACCAGGCCCAGACCTTCATGATTCGCGGCCTGCCGCTCAATGGTGACGACATTTCCTTCAACGGCCTGTATGGCATCTTGCCTCGTCAGATCATTTCCACCGACGCCCTGGAGCGCGTGGAAGTCTTCAAAGGCCCGAACGCCTTCATCAACGGCGTGACCCCGACCGGCTCCGGCATCGGCGGCGGCGTCAATCTGCAACCCAAGCGCGCCGGTGAAACGCCGTTGCGGCGCTTCACCATGGACATCAGCGATGAAGGCCGCATCGGCGAACACCTGGACATTGGCCAGCGCTTCGGTCAGGACAATCGCTTCGGTGCGCGCCTCAACCTGTCCCAGCGCGAAGGCGACACCGCCATCGACGATGAAAACCAGCGCTCCAAACTGTTCGCCCTCGGCCTTGATTACCGCGGCGATGCCCTGCGCATTTCCGGCGATTTCGTGTATTCGAAAGAACGCGTCAATGGTGGTCGCAGCTCGGTAAACCTGGGCAACGCCACGCACATCCCGGATGCGCCGTCGGCCGATACCAACTATGCGCAGAAGTGGGGTTTCACCCAGATCGAGGACACCTTCGGCATGCTCCGCGTCGAGTACGACCTCAACGACAGCTGGACCGCCTACGCCGCCGCCGGCGCCAAGCACACCCGAGAAGTCGGCAACTACGACGGCACGACCCTGGTCGGCAACGATGGCAGCTCGGTCACCACCGGCTCGTTCATTCCCCACGACGAGGACAACACCAGCGCCATGGCCGGCCTCAATGGCCGCTTCGCCACCGGCCCGGTCAGCCACCAACTCAACGTCGGCCTGGCCGGCATCTGGACCCAGCAGCGCAACGCCTTCGATTTCGACCTGACCCAATATCCGAACAACATCTACCACCCGGTCGATGTGCCCGCGCCACAGGGTGGTTTCTCCGGTGGCGACCTGCATGATCCGGGCATCACCGGCAAAACCTTCGTACGCAGCGGCGCGGTGTCCGACACCCTGGGCTTCTTCGATGATCGCCTGCTGGTGACCGTCGGTGTGCGTCGGCAACAGCTGGTGGTCCAGGGTTATGCCTACGGCACGGGCACCCGGACTTCCAACTACGACGAATCGATCACCACCCCGGTGTACGGCATCGTGTTCAAGCCCTGGGAGCATGTATCGTTCTACGCCAACCGTATCGAAGGCCTGGCCGAAGGCCCGACCGCTCCGACCACCTCGGGCTCGCGCGTGGTGGTCAACGGCAATGAAGTCTTCGCCCCTGCCCGCTCCAAACAGCTCGAAGCCGGGGTGAAAGTCGACATGGGCACCTACGGCGCCACGTTCGGCGTGTATCGCATCGAGCAACCGGCCGATGGCTACACCGAAGTCATCGATGCCACCACCGCCCGTTTCGTGCACAAGGGTGAGCAGGTCAACAAAGGCGTGGAACTGAATGTCTTCGGCGAGCCTATCGAGGGCCTGCGCCTGCTCAGTGGCGTGACGGTAATGGACACCGAACTGAAGAAAACCCAGGACGGCGCCAACGACGGCAATCACGCCATCGGCGTACCGACCTTTCAATTCAACGCCAGCGTCGACTGGGACGTGCCCGGCCTGCAAGGCGTGGCGCTCAATGGGCGGATGTTGCGCACCGGAGGACAGTATGCCGACGCGGCGAACAACCTGAGCCTGCCAACCTGGAACCGTTTCGATGCCGGCGCCCGCTACGCCTTCAAGGTCCAGGAAAAAGACGTGACCCTGCGCCTCGGCGTCGAGAACGTGGCCAACAAGAAGTACTGGGAATCGGCTCAGGGCGGCTTCCTGACCCAGGGCGAACCCCGGGTGGCGAAGCTGTCGGGCACCATCGATTTCTGACCTGTGGCGAGCGAGCTTGCTCGCGTTGGGCTGCGCAGCGGTCCCAAAAATAGGACAACCATTGCGATTTTTGTGAGTGCTGCGCACTCAAGCGGGAGCAAGCTCCCTCGCCACAGAACTCTCTCTCGCCTGCAGTGGATAGTGTTGCATCGCCGGCGGAGGTTTTTCCGTTGGGCGCATGGCCTGGCTGTCCTGCCTGTTTGAACCATACTTGCTTCACTCGTTAAGGAGGACAAGTCATGCAACGTAGCGACGTGTTGATCACCGGTGCCGGCCCGACCGGACTGGTACTGGCACTGTGGCTGAGCAAACTGGGCATTCGAGTACGAATCATCGATAAAACTTCAGCGCCCGGCACCACGTCCCGGGCGCTGGCCGTTCAGGCGCGAACACTGGAGTTGTATCGCCAGCTCGACCTCGCGGACGCCGTAGTCAAGAAGGGGCATCGCGTGGCGGCGGCCAATTTCTGGGTCAAGGGCGCACCCGTGACACGCTTGCCGTTGAGTCGCGTTGGCGAAGGCCTCACGCCTTATGCGTTCCTCGAAATATTCCCCCAGGACGAACACGAACGGCTGCTGATCGACCGCCTGGAGACCTTCGGTATCACAGTGGAGCGCAACACTGAGTTACTGGGGTTCGAGGAAACCGGCGACGACATCATCGCCACGCTGCGCCTGCCCGACGGCCAGCAGGAAATCTGCCAGGCCTGTTACCTGGCCGGTTGCGACGGTGCCCGGTCGATTGTGCGCAAGACCCTGGACACCGGATTCCCCGGCGGCACTTATCAGCAGGTTTTCTATGTCGCCGATGTACAGGCCAGCGGGCCGACGTTCAACGGTGAACTGCACCTGGATCTCGATGAGGCGGATTTCCTTGCCGTGTTCCCGTTGGCAGGTGAAGGCCGTGCGCGGCTGATCGGCACGGTCCGCGACGAACGCGCCGAACACGCCGAAGGCCTGCGATTCGAAGACGTCAGCAGCCGGGCCATCGAGCACATGAAGGTCAAGATCGAGCAGTTGAACTGGTTCTCGACCTACCGTGTGCACCATCGGGTGGCGGATCACTTCCGCACCGGCCGCGCGTTTTTGCTGGGCGACGCCGCCCATGTGCACAGCCCCGCCGGCGGTCAAGGCATGAACACGGGGATTGGTGATGCGATCAACCTGGCCTGGAAACTCGCCGCGGTGTTGAGCGGCGGCGCAGAGGCCAAATTGCTCGCCACCTACGAAACCGAACGCATCGCGTTTGCACGCAAACTGGTAGCCACCACGGACCGGGTCTTCACATTCGTCACCGCCGAAGGACGCATGGCCGACCTGCTGCGCACGCGCCTGGCGCCGTTCCTGCTGCCGAAAATGGCTTCGTTTGAAACGTCTCGCGAATTCCTCTTTCGCACGGTGTCGCAGATCACCCTGAATTACCGTGGGATGCCGTTGAGCAGGGGCGTTGCCGGGCATGTGCATGGCGGCGACCGCCTGCCCTGGGCGCACGATGGCGAGGGGGACAATTTCGAACCGTTGAAATGCCCGACCTGGCAGGTGCATGTGTATGGCGACACCAGCGACGAGATGATCGCCTGGTGCCACGAGCATCATTTGCCACTGCATGTATTCGACTGGCGGCCGGCGTTCGAAACGGCGGGCCTTGGGCGCAACGGGTTTTATCTGTTGCGGCCGGATACCTATGTGGCGATAGCCGAAACCTGCTCGGATCCGAAGGTGATTGCGCGGTATTTCCGGGATCACGGGATCCGGCCGTTTTTTGGCAGATCCTAAGGCCACTACAAAACCAATGTGGGAGCGAGCCAGCTCGCGAAGGCGGTGGATCAGTCAATACATGTGTCGACTGATACGCCGCCTTCGTCGGAGCGCCGCCCGGAGCCGGCTCGCTCCCACAGGTTTTTCAGTGTGTCAGTTGGAGAGGGGTTTCGGAATTTCCAGCCCGCGCTTCACCGCCGGCCGCGACAGGAAGCGATCCAGCACCCGCGTGACGTTCTGGAAATTCTCGATACCCACCAGATCGCCGGCTTCATAGAAGCCGATCAGGTTGCGCACCCACGGAAAAATGGCGATATCGGCAATGGTGTAGCGCTCGCCCATGATCCAGTCCCGCCCTTCCAGGCGCTTGTCGAGTACAGCGAGCAGACGCCTGCTTTCCTCGACGTAGCGATCACGGGGACGCTTGTCTTCATAGTCCTTGCCGGCGAATTTGTTGAAGAAACCGAGCTGGCCGAACATCGGGCCGATCCCGCCCATCTGGAACATCAGCCACTGGATGGTTTCGTAGCGCGCCGCCGACTCCTGGGCCAGCAGTTGCCCGCTCTTGTCGGCCAGGTAAATCAGAATCGCCCCGGACTCGAACAACGGCAACGGCTGGCCACCCGGACCGTGGGGATCGAGGATCGCCGGGATTTTGTTGTTCGGGTTGAGTGACAGGAATTCGGGGGACATCTGATCGTTGGTGTCGAAACCAACGCGATGTGGCTCATAGGGCAGGCCGATCTCTTCAAGCATGATCGAAACCTTGACGCCGTTGGGGGTCGGCAAGGAGTACAGCTGAATCCACTCCGGATACTGGGCCGGCCATTTTTCGGTGATGGGGAACGCAGACAAATCGGTCATGGGCAGGATCCACGGGAAAATTGAGAATGCCGATGATAATGGAGATAACCCGCCGTGCGGCGCCCGGAGCCATCATTACCACTGATGGTGAAGATCAAAGGAGATGACAACACCCTGTGTGGTGGCTGGTGTACGGTGTCCATAAATCCGCAACATCCTGTCGATAACCTTCGCTGCAACCCATTCGAGGTTACCGGTACATTGCGGCGCTCTCGGCCGGAATCGAACCAAATGGGCTTCAGGGGACTCTGAGCACTGCCCTTTGAAACGGACCGGCTTCACGACATGGAAAACACCCGATGCAGGAAATTCGCGGTGTAAAGGTTTGTCAGCCTTAACCCAATGCGCTGAAGAACCCTTAATTCCATGACGAACCTTATGAAATTCGCCAAACGCTTCAAACATCGCGCTTATCTGGCCCTGCCCGTCCTGCTGGCGGCCAGCGCGGTGTTTTTTGCCCTGGAGTCCCGCGCGCAGCCGGCGGACGGCACCCAAACGCTGGTGTTCCTGCGCCACGCGGAAAAACCCGCCGGAGGCCTGGGCCAGCTCAACTGCCAGGGCCTGAACCGAGCGATCGATCTGGCTACCCTGCTGCCGGAAAAATTCGGCAAGGCCGACTATGTGTTTGCCGCCAACCCGACACGCAATGTCGAGGAAGGCGAACTCGACAATTCCTACAGCTACATCCGTCCATTGATGACCATCAGCCCCAGCGCGATCAAGCTCGGCTTGCCGGTGAACATCAACTTCTCGGCCAACGACACCAGTGATCTGGCCCGTGAACTGATCGACGACAAGTACCACAACGCAACCATCTACACCGCCTGGTCCCATGGTTACCTGCCGGAACTGATCAACAAGGTCGCCGGTAAAGCCGTGGGCAAGAAGCAGAACATCACCGACGATTGGGAATCCGGCGACTACGATTCGCTGTATGTGCTGACCCTGACCTGGCACAACGGCAAGGCCAGCCTGCAAAGCCAAAGCTACAAGCAAGGGCTGGATAATGGGCAGGAGACTTGCCCGACCTGATTTTTTGCAGTGTCTGTTCGGTCCTCTTCGCGAGCAGGCTCGTCCCACAGGGGATGCGGTGCACGCAGATCCTATGTGGGAGCGAGCCTGCTCGCGAAGAGGCCGGCAAACTCAGCATCAAACTTACTGCCTGCCCCGCTCCCGCAAATACTCCAACACCGCCCCCCGCTCCCCGGCAAACTCGATCCGCGCGCCCTTTTTCTCCCGCTGAAACGCATACATCGGGTCGTAATACTCCACCAGCAACCCCTCGATCCAGCCCCGGTGCAAATCCACCGCACCGCTGCTTCCCTGCTCCGCCAGCGCCTCTTCCATCAACAGCAGCATCCGTCGATGACGCTCGCCGCCCAGGCGTTTGTGCACATTGTTCAGGCTCTCCAGCAAGCGTTCGGAAAACAACGCAAAGCCTTCGTCACCATGCACACGGATGAACTCGGCACACAGGTCCACCACGTAATCGCGCAGGATCCGCTCGACCCGCCCTTGCAGGCTGTCTTCGAGCCAGACCATCGGGTACTGCTGCATACCCTGATACAGCGGCAATGGCAGCGCGCAGCTGCCGATGGCACGGCTTTCGTCTTCCAGCACGAATTGCTCGAGGCCCTGGGCGCGCTTTTTCAGCAGGTCTACCGCCAGGCGGTTTTCAAAGTCGATATTGGTCGGTTGGCCCGTGGCGCGCTTACCGAAACTGGAACCGCGGTGATTGGCGTGACCTTCAAGGTCCAGCCCGTTACGCAATTGCGTCAGCACTTCGGTTTTGCCGGTGCCGGTCATGCCGCCCAGCAACACGAAATCGCACTGGGCAACGGCCTGATCGACCGTGTTCAGCAGGAAGTTACGCATGGCCTTGTAGCCACCAGCGACGCGCGGATAGTCGATGCCCGCCTCGTCCTTGAGCCATTGCTGGACGATCTGTGAGCGCAGCCCGCCGCGAAAACAATACAAATACCCATCGGGATGCGCCCGGGCGAAATCCGCCCAGGCCTGGATGCGCTCGGCCTTGATCGCGCCGGACACCAATTGATGGCCCATGACGATAGCGGCTTGCTGACCGTGTTGCTTGTAGCAGGTGCCGACCCGCTGCCGCTCGTGATCGTTCATCAGCGGCAGGCTGACTGCACCGGGGAACGCGCCCTTGGCAAACTCGATCGGCGCGCGGGCATCCATCATTGGCCGGTCGTTGAGGAAGATGTCGCGGTATTCAGTACAGTCGACAGACATCAAGACACCTCGACCGCATTGTTCTGTCGCTCGACCAGTTCACCGATGGGTTCAAGGTTCAAACCCATGTCGGCGGCGGTTTCGAGAAACTCTCGATTGCCTTCGGGGGTGACCGCGATCAGCAGGCCACCACTGGTTTGCGGATCGCACAGCACACGTTTATGCAGTTCCTGAAGACGGCCCAGTTTGCTGGCGTAACTGTCGAAGTTACGCAACGTGCCACCCGGGATGCAGCCCTGTTCAAGGTAATACTCGACACCCGGCAAACGCGGCACCCGGTCGTATCGGATTCGCGCGGTCAGGCGGCTGCCATCCGCCATTTCCACCAGGTGACCCAGCAGGCCAAAACCCGTGACGTCGGTCATCGCCGTCACACCGTCGAGTTTGCCAAAGCGGCTTCCGGGTTTGTTCAGGGTGCACATCCAGTCCCGGGCCAGGCCGATGTCGGCGGGGCGCAATTTCCCCTTTTTCTCGGCGGTGGTGAGGATGCCGATGCCCAGGGGTTTGGTCAGGTAAAGCAGGCAGCCGGCGGTGGCCGTGTCATTGCGCTTCATGTGGCGCTTTTCCACCAGGCCGGTAACGGCCAGGCCGAAGATCGGTTCCGGCGCATCGATGGAGTGCCCGCCCGCCAAGGGGATCCCCGCCTCGTCGCACACCGAACGGCCGCCGCGAATCACTTCCCGGGCAATCTCCGGCGCCAGTACGTTGACCGGCCAGCCAAGGATCGCAATCGCCATGAGCGGATCGCCGCCCATGGCGTAAATGTCACTGATGGCATTGGTCGCGGCGATGCGACCGAAATCGAAGGGATCGTCGACGATCGGCATGAAAAAGTCGGTGGTCGACACCACGCCGCGCTCTTCATCGATGGCGTAGACCGCCGCGTCGTCGCGCGAGGCATTGCCGACCCACAGTTTCGGATCAAGGTTCTGCGCGCCGCTGCCGGCCAGAATCACTTCCAGTACCTGGGGGGAAATCTTGCAACCGCATCCAGCGCCATGGCTGTATTGGGTCAGACGGATCGGCTCGCTCATCGGGGTACCTCGTGGGGTTGGTGCGACCGATTCTAGCAGAGCATCCACTTGACCTTGTGGGAGCGAGCCTGCTCGCGAATGCGATCGGACATTCAACATCACTGTTGCCTGTCACACCGCTTTCGCGAGCAGGCTCGCTCCCACAGTGATCGGGGGTTACGGTATTAAAATCACTTTATCGCCACTACCCTGATTCACCTCCGCATAGCGCTCCGGGCCTTCGGCCAACGGCGACTCGAACAACCCTTGCGGCAACGGCAACAAGTCCTGATCGAAGAATTGGCCGAACTGATCCAGCATGGCCGCGCAGGCTTGCACGCCGTACAGCAACGAGTTGATCCCCACTACCGATCCGCCCTTGCGATACAGCGCCAGTGCCGGCAATTGCACCATGCCGTCCACCGGCGCGGCGATAATGGCAATGCGCCCGAACGTGGCCAACGCCGCGACGGAGGCCGGTAGCCAGAAGCCGGTGGTGTCGAAAATCACGTCAGCGCCGCCGGTGAACACGGCATTGACCTGTGCGCCCAAGTCTTCGGGTTTGTCCAGTTGCAGCGTCTGATAACCCTGGGCCTGCAAGTCCTTGACCTGCTCCGGTCGCCGCGCCGCCGCCAGTACCTGGGCACCGCGCACTTTGGCCAATGCCAACGCGGCACTGCCCACCGCCCCGCCGCCGATCACCAGCAAGCGGGTTTGTGCCGTCACCAGGCTACGTTCCAGCGCGTCCCACGCCGTGGTGTAAGGCACACCGAGACTGGCGGCCTGGGCAAAGCTCAGGTGAGTGGGCTTGAGTGCGACACCCGCAGCCGGCAGTTTGACGAACTGCGCATGGGAGCCATCGGCGAAAAAGCCCAGTTCACGGCCAGTGCCCCACACCGGCTGACCGAGCAGTGCTGGCGGACCTTCAATGACGATGCCGGCAAAATCGCGACCGGGAATCCGCGGCAGGGTGGTGTAGGGAAAGCGGCCCAGCACGTTCTTCACATCGCTGGGGTTGAGCCCGGCGGCCTTGATCTCGACCAGCACTTCATCGGCGCCGGGAACGGGGGTGGGTACCTCGACATAGCGCAGGGCCGAGAGATCGCCGGTTTTGTCGAACTGCAACGCTTTCATGACGTTTCCATCCAGTAAATAAAGGGATTCAGGAGATCCAGCCAGCCACCAGCTGCCGGCCCATCGGCCAGATTTTTTCGCCGGCCAGCATGCCGAGCAGGCCTATCAGCGCGATGGCCGGTGGCGCGGGAGAACGGAAATCCAGGGCACCGTAGAGCAGGCCGACGCCCAGGCCGATAACCAGTGAAATGAAGTAGCTCATGGCAGACTCCGGGGGCAATTGAGGTATGCCCAAAGTCTAGGGATCCGTGACAGCGAGCATCGGCCAAGTGCTTCTGAATTTCGGCCAAACCTGGCCCCTGTAGGAGCGAGCTTGCTCGCGATGGACTCGAGGGCCCCGCGGGGCATCTGGTTTTACGCGTTATCGTTGACGCCCATCGCGAGCGAGCTCGCTCCTACAAACTGCGAAGGCGCGACACCCAGTTCCCGGCGGAACATGTCGCTGAAACTGCTGGGGGAATAGCCCAACTCCCGGGCAATCGCACTGACCGGCACACCCTGGATCAATTCGGCCGCCGCCGTCGCCAGTTGCACCTGCCGCCGCCATTCGGCAAAGCCCATGCCCAGGCCATCCTTGAACAGCCGCGCCAGGGTGCGCACGCTGGCACCGGCGTTTTGCGCATGTTGTTCGAAAGGAATGTCCAGGGATGGCTGGGCCATGACCGCCTGGCACAGGTTCATCAGGCGCCGGTCGGAATCGTCCGGCAGCGGGATTTTCATCAGCGAGCGCCTGGCCCGCTTGAGCTCCAGCAATGCCAGCCCCACCAAGGCTTCGTAATACTCCGGGGCACCGTCGTCGCCCTGCTCCACCAGGCCGACGATCAACTCGCGCAACAACCCGCCGACTTCGATCACTTGCACGCTGTCATCGAGCGTTGCCGCCAGGGAGGGTCGCAGGTAGATGTTGCGCATCTGCAGGTCTGACACCACCCGGATGGCATGGGGCACGCCCGGCGGTAGCCACACCGCTCGCTGCGGCGGCACCACCAGCGCCTCATGGGGCGTCTCGACCCACATCACCCCGCTCATCGCATACAGCAATTGCCCCCAGACATGCTCATGCGGCTCGATGAACAACCCGCGCGGATACGTTCGCGCCAGCGGTTGCACGGGCACATCGGTGTCACTCAGATCCGGCGGGGCGGCAAGGGCCATGGGCAATGATCATTGGGGTTGGCGGAAGGCTTTATGTTAACCAGACGCCAGACAGCCCGCCAGAGAGCGCAACCGTCTGACAATCCGAATGAATTTTCCGTGTGGCCTGCGATCCGTTTATGTACAACAGGGAGGAATACGGGCCATATGAACAGCGCAAAACTTTTCGTCATTGACTACACCCTTCATGGCGTGCCCAAGTCGTTCATTATCCGTCTGGACAAAATGGACAACGCCGAAGCCTGGCATTGGGCCAGTTGCGATGCGGGGGTCGGCCGGATTCCGCGCTTTGGCCGGGAAAAGGTGCAGAAGACCAGCAAGCCGATGGCAGAGAAATTCGGCGTGGAAAACGTCAAGTGGCGGCCGGCGAATTGAGGCCTCTTGAAACTAAAAGCGGAGCCCGATCAGGCTCCACTTTTTCAATGCGCGATCGCCATCAGCCATGGGCGCACTTGCAGCCTTGATGGACACATTCCTCACCGTGCTCATGGTGCTTGGCGCAGGCTTCACAGCAATAGTGTTTGCCGTGACGCACGATCGGATGCTCGCCAAGCTTGCAGTTACATTTCGGACAGTCACACTTGCGGTCGTCGGTCATGGAGCGGACTCCTTTTGTGGTGGTCGTCGGGGGGCTGGACAAATACCCCGTCTAACCAGTGTAGGAGTCAGGCCCGACTGCTGCTGCGATACATGAACACCAGCGCCAGGCCCAACAGCGCCATCGCCACTATCCGACTGCCGGACAATTCGATTGCCGGATTGCCCAGCCAGCCAAAATTGTCGATCAACATCCCCATCCCCAACTGCCCGACAATCACCGCCACCGTCGCCACCGCAGTCCCGATCCGTGGCACCGCGCCCACCATCACCATCATGTAGACGACACCAAACAGTGCGCCGCTGAGCTGCCACTTCGGCACGTCCAGCAGGCTCACGGCATGGGCCGGTTCGAAAAATACAATCAGCAACCCGGTGCTCACCGCCCCGACCACGAACGTCAGCAAACTGCTGCGCAGCACGCCAACCGTTTCACCCAGACGCCCGTTGATGGCGGCCTGCACACTCAGCACCGCACCGGCCGCCACGACCACCACCAGCAAAATAATCAGACTCATCATCAACCCCGAGCAATCAGAACAAGTGCCGCGACAATCAGCAGCAAGGCCAGCCAGCGCTGCGCATTGACCTTTTTCCGGGGAGCGCCGAACCAGCCGAAGTGGTCGATCAGCACGCTTTTGCCAACCTGCCCGGACAGGATCGCGATCATGGTCATGGCAATGCCGATGTGCGGCGTGGCCAGCGTCAGCACCACCACGTAGATCGGCCCGAGAAAGCCGCCGATCAATTGCCAGCGCGGCAGTTCGCTCAGGGCCGGCCCCCGCTGCGGGCCGCTGAACAGCAACAGCAGAAACAGAATCGCCGAGCCAACGCCGAAGATGCTCAAGGTCGCCCACAGGTGCCCGACCTGAACGCCCAGAGGCCCGAGCAGCCCGGCTTCCACGGAAAGGCCCATGCCGGCCAGGATGACCAGGGGCAACAGCAATAGCCGTAGCCCCGGCTTGGTCGTGGGCGTTGCAGTAACGCCAACGCTGTCGATTGAAGAAGATTGCATAAGGAAACACCTGCCGTTCATCAGATAAGACACGAACCCTGTGGGAGCGAGCCTGCTCGCGAAGAGGTCCGGTCAGTCAACATCTCTGGTGAATGACCCACCGCATTCTCAATGCATGCCCGCTCCCACAATTATCCGGTGGCGATGCTTTGCGATAAATGGGAGCATCCTGACAACACTTTTGCGAAACTCGCACAGCAGGATGAAACATGCAGGGCTTCAACGAACTGGGATTCAAGGCGCTTCGGCTGTTTGTCGCAGTGCTCGACCACGGCAGCTTTTCCGAAGTCGCCCGCCGCGAAGGCCTGGCGCCCTCTTCCATTTCTCGACAAATCCAACTGATGGAACAAGCCCTGAGCCAGCAATTGCTCTACCGTCACACCCGTGCCGTCACGCCCACCGAAGCCGGGCGCATGCTCGGTCACCATGCGCGGCTGGTGCTGGTGCAACTGGAGGAAGCCGAACAGGCCCTGCAGGAACAGCAAAGCGAACCCAGCGGCCTGGTGCGGATCAATGCGCCGGTGGTGTTCGGTCAACGGCACCTGACGCCGTGGCTGGGGCAGTTATGCGCGCGTTACCCGAAACTGCAATTGGATATCCAGCAGACCGACAGTTACATCGACCCCTTGCAGGAAGGCGCCGACCTGCTATTCCGCATCGGGCCGCTGCACGACTCCAGCATGCAGGCGCGGATCCTGGCCCCCCATCGCTTTCAGGTTGCGGCGAGCCCGGCTTATCTTGAGCGGCACGGCACGCCGCAACATCCCGCTGACCTGGCGTCCCACCAGTGCCTGGCCTACAAGGGCGTCACCGGTCAACAGCGCTGGTTCTTCCGCAAGGGCCAGCAGCCTTGGACGCCCTGTTCGGTGAAGGGGCCGATCACCGGCAACCACGCCGACACCCTGACCCAGGCCGCTGAACAGGGCCTGGGGCTGGTGATGTTTCCGTCATGGCTGATCGGGGAAGCGGTGCGCAACGGCACGCTGGTGCCGGTGCTGGGGAACTATCAGGTGTCGAACAGCCTTGAGCCGCAGCAGATCGCCGTGCTCTGGCCCGGGAGCCGACGCCTGTCAGTGAAGGTGCGGACGGTGATTGATTTCTTTGTCGAGTGTTTTGGCGAGGTGCCGTACTGGGACAGACCCTAATCACTGCCTGGCCACCTGTGGGAGCGAGCCTGCTCGCGAAAGCGGTCTATCTGTCACATTGATGCTGAATGTGCCGACGTCTTCGCGAGCAGGCTCGCTCCCACAGGTTCTACGGTGTCTGTCAGATACGGAACTGTCCGACCAGATTGCCCAGCCGTTGTCCCAGATCCGCCAGACTGCGCGATGTCTGCGCACCCAGTTGGGTCTCACCGGCCACGTTATCCACCGCCACCGCGATCTGATGCACGCTGCGGTTGATCTCTTCAGCCACGGCAGTCTGTTCTTCGGCGGCACTGGCGATCTGTGCGTTCATCGAATTGATGGTGGCGATCAGTTGCGCCATGGTGTCCAGGGACGCACCGGCTTCGTTGGCCTGGGCCGAAGTGCCGTCACCGGCCTCGCTGGATCGGCGCATGGCCTCCACCGCCGACTGGGTACCGGCCTGCAAGCGGTCGATCATGCCCTGGATTTCCTGGGTGCTGATTTGCGTGCGACTGGCCAGCGCCCGCACCTCATCGGCCACCACCGCAAAACCACGCCCGGCCTCACCGGCGCGGGCCGCTTCGATGGCCGCGTTGAGCGCCAGCAGGTTGGTCTGTTCGGCAATCGAGCGGATCACCCCGAGCACACTGACAATCGATGACACGTCTTTTTGCAGGCTGTCCAGGGACACGCCGCTGCTGCGGATGTCATCCACCAGCGCATGAATCTTCACGATGCTGCCAGCCACCACACGCTTGGCGGCCTGGCCTTCTTCATCGGTCTGCTGCGCGGCCACCGCGGCGTTTTGCGCGCTCTTGGCCACTTCCTGGGCGGCGGCGGACATTTCATTGATCGCCGTGGCGACCTGATCGGTTTCGTGACGCTGGCGCTCCATGGCCTGGTCCGAACGCTGGGCCTGGTCGGAGACCTGATTCACCAGCCCGGTCAGTTGCGAGGTCATTTCGGTGATCTGGCGCACCAGGCCATGGATCTTGTCGACAAAACGGTTGAACGAACCGGCCAGTTCGCCCAACTCATCCTGGCTGGTGATGGCCAGACGGCGGGTCAGGTCGCCCTCGCCCGCCGCAATGTCGTCGAGGTTGTTTTTCATCAGGTTCAGCGGACGCAGGATGGTGTTGGCCAACAGCATCCCCGCCGCGGCAATCAGCAACAGCACCACCACCGCCACGCCGACAATGCTCAGCACCACGCCTTGCATGCGTTCCTGGACTTTGACTTGGACCACGGCCACTTGCGCCTCGATGCCGTCGAGGTTGACCGAGGTACCGACCGCCATGTCCCACTTCGGCAGGTATTCGGTGTAGCCGAGCTTGGGCACCAGCCCCTGATTGTTGCCCGGCAGCGGCGAGCTGTATTGCAGGTAATGCGTACCGTCCTTGGCGACTTTCACCAGGTCACGGTTGACGTAGACGCCGTTGGGATCGCGGTTGTCCTTGAAGCTCTTGCCCACGCCTTCCGGGTCGTTGGCCTTGAACAGGCGCACAGTCTCGGAGTCGTAGCCAAAGAAGTAGCCGTCTTTTCCGTACTTGATGTTCGACAGCAGCTTGATCGCCTGGGCCCGCGCCGCGTCATCGCCTTGGGCGGCAGCGTCGTACAGTGGCTTGATCGTGGTCATCGCCACGGCAACATAGCTTTGCAGGGTGGCCTTGGCATCGCTGAGCAGGCGCTCGCGGGTTTCCTCGACTTCCTGCCGGGCCTGGCCCTGCAGGATGAACAACGTGGTCAGGCTGATGACCAGCGCAAAGAGCAGCACCGGCAGGACGGCAAGGGACAGGACTTTGGCCTTCAGGCTCATGCGCATGACGTTCACTCTTGATTTTATTGGCGTGGGTAAAGGCTTTAACGGCACGCCAGCACAAAAGTTGAGGTCAAGGTCACACTGCCCCTTGTGGGAGCGAGCCTGCTCGCGAATGCGGTCTATCTGTCACATTGATGCTGGATGTGCCGACGCCTTCGCGAGCAGGCTCGCTCCCACAGGGGTGATCGGGGGTTCAGGACCATCGCGGCCAACCAGCCAAACGCCAGCAACGGCAGGTTGTAGTGCAGGAAGGTCGGGACCACGGTGTCCCAGATGTGGTGATGCTGGCCGTCGATGTTCAGGCCGGAGGTCGGGCCAAGGGTCGAATCCGAGGCCGGCGAACCGGCGTCACCCAGGGCGCCGGCGGTGCCGACGATGCACACGATGGCGATCGGACTGAAGCCCAGCTGCACGCACAACGGCACGAAAATCACCGCCAGGATCGGCACCGTGGAAAATGACGAGCCGATGCCCATGGTCACCAGCAGACCGACCAGCAGCATCAGCAAGGCACCCACGGCTTTGCTGTGGCCGATCCACGCAGCGGAGGTTTCGACCAGCGTCTGCACTTGCCCGGTGGCCTTGATCACTTCGCCGAACCCGGAGGCGGCAATCATGATGAAGCCGATCATCGCCATCATCTTCATGCCTTCGGTGAACAGGTCGTCGGTG
Source organism: Pseudomonas sp. SDO5532_S415 (assembly GCF_054071155.1). Lineage (NCBI taxonomy): Bacteria > Pseudomonadati > Pseudomonadota > Gammaproteobacteria > Pseudomonadales > Pseudomonadaceae > Pseudomonas > Pseudomonas sp. SDO5532_S415. Next base: position 24,440 of record NZ_JBSVWS010000041.1, read on the forward strand.
TCACGCCACTTGACGATGCCTGACACCGAGAAGATCAGGAAGCCGGCCAGCGCGCCGATAATCATCGAGTCCAGCAGCAACTGAATGATGAACGCCGCCGCAATGGCCAGGCCCGCCACCATCAGGCTCAACGGGTTGTATTGCACCGCCACCTGTTCCACTTGCTCGATTTTTTCCAGGTCGTAGACACGCTTCTTGCGGTAGCTGATAAAGGCCACCCCGAGCCCGACCAGCATGCCCAGCGCCGGGATACCCATGGCGTGGGTGACGTTGATGCCGCTGATATCCACGCCGCTGCGGGCGACGTTGGCCAGCAGGATTTCATTGAGGAAGATATTGCCGAAACCTACTGGCAGGAACATGTACGGGGTGATCAGGCCGAAGGTGATGACACAGGCGATCAACCGGCGGTCCAGCTGCAGCTTGGTCAGCACGTATAAAAGCGGCGGCACCAGCAACGGAATGAAAGCGATATGGATCGGCAAGATGTTCTGCGAGGCAATGGCCACCACCCAGAGCAGGCCGATCAGCAACCATTTGACCTGGCGGCCACCGGTGGCATGCTGGCGATCGACCATCGCCAGTGCCCTGTCGGCCAGGGCATGGGCCAGGCCGGATTTGGCAATGGCCACGGCGAAAGCGCCGAGCAACGCGTAGGACAAGGCTACCGTCGCCCCTCCACCGAGGCCGCTGTTGAACGCCTTGAGCGTCGCGTCGATGCCAAGGCCACCGGTCAGGCCACCCACCAGCGCACCGACGATCAGCGCGATGACCACATGCACGCGGGACAAACTGAGTATCAGCATGATGCCGACCGCGGCAATCACTGCATTCATTTCACTACCTCGAGACAAACGGAAAGACTCCGTCCGGCAGTCTGCGAGAGCCGCCAGCGGATCAGGGAATGGTTTTATTAGAGGGCGCGCACTGTGCCGCAGAGTCGGGCCGGTGTCAAAGCACCTCGGTCCTGCGGATATGTAACTGCATGTGTTGACCTGCAATGACCTGTGGCGAGGGAGCTTGCTCCCGTTCGGCTGCGAAGCAGCCGCAAATCCGGGCTGCTCGGTTTGTCTGGATAATTGCAGGGGGGCGCTTCGCACCCCAGCGGGAGCAAGCTCCCTCGCCACAAATGCCCTTCATCCAGAATCTGGCCAACGGCATAAAGAAAGCCATATCCAGGCCGTTACAGTGCAAAGTCGCAGATATTTATCGAATTAAGGACGTCTCCATGTCGCTCAGACAACTTTCCATTCAATGGAAAATCACCTTGCTGGCCGGGCTGTGCCTGGCGGGCATCGTGACCCTGCTGGTGGGTCTTTCGCTGTATCGCATGGAGCACAGCTCCGAGCTGGTGAAAGCCTCGAGCATGGAGATGTTGACCGAAGCCGCCCAGGCGCGGATCGAATCCCAGGGTGAAAACCAGGCGCTGGGGATTCGCCAGCAGTTCATGGACGCCTATCAATATGGCCATGGCTTTTCGCGGCAGGTGCTGTTCCTGCGCGACCAGGCCGAGAAGCGCTTCCTCGATGCCTTCGACCTGCGCGAAGACCTGACCCGCCAGGTCAAGTCGGCACTGCAAGCCAACCCGGAACTGCTCGGCCTGTCCCTGGTGTTCGAACCCAACGGGCTGGACGGCAAGGATGAGCTGTTCGCCGGCCAGAGCGACATCGGCAGCAATGAAAAGGGACGCTTTGCCTTGTACTGGTCGCAACCGACGCCGGGCCAGCTGACCTCCATGCCGCTGCCGGAAAAAGACATGGCCGACACCAGCACCGGTCCCAGCGGCGAACCGGCCAATGCCTGGTTCACCTGCCCGCGCACCACCCTCAAGCCCTGCGTGATCGAACCCTACTTCTATGTGATCGATGGCCAGAACGTGCTGATGACCAGCATCGTTTTCCCGCTGATGGTCAACGGCAAGGTCATCGCCTCGCTGTCGGTGGACATCAACCTCAACAGCCTGCAAGCGATCAGCCAGAGCGCGAGCAAGAAGCTCTATGACGGCCAGACCAGCGTCAGCATTGTCAGCCCCGCCGGTTTGCTCGCCGGCTACAGCCCGGACGCCGGCAAACTCAGCCAGCGCCTGGAAGCCGTGGACCCGCGCACCGGTGCCGAGCTGATGCGCATGCTCGCCACCAGCAGCAAGATTGCCAGCCTGCACAGCGATCAGCAGCTCAAGGTGCTGGCGCCGTTCCAGCCGATTCCGGACGGCAAGGCTTGGGGCGTGTTGCTCGATGTGCCGGAGAAGGTGCTGGTCGGCCCGGCCGAAGCGCTGAAAAAACAACTGGATGAAAGCAACACCGCCGGCACCCTGACCGAGCTCGGCCTGGGTGTGCTGGCCGCGTTGATCGGCCTGCTGCTGGTGTGGCTGATGGCGCGCAGCGTGACCAGGCCGATCCTCGGTGTGGCGCACATGCTCGAAGACATCGCCAGCGGCGAAGGTGACCTGACCCGCCGCCTGGCCTACGACAAACAGGATGAACTGGGCCAGTTGGCCGGCTGGTTCAACCGATTCCTCGACAAGCTGCAACCGATCATCGCCGAGGTCAAACGCTCGGTGCAGGACGCCCGCAGCACCGCAGACCAGTCCTCCGCCATCGCCACCCAGACCAGTGCCGGCATGGAGCAGCAATATCGCCAGGTGGATCAGGTCGCGACCGCCTCTCACGAAATGAGTGCCACCGCCCAGGACGTCGCCCGCAGCGCCGCCCAGGCGGCCCAGGCCGCGCGGGACGCGGATCAGGCGACCCGCCAGGGGTTGACCGTGATCGACCGCACCACCGCCAGCATCGACAACCTCGCCGCCGACATGAGTGCGGCAATGGTCCAGGTCGAAGGCCTGGCCGCCAACAGCGAGAAGATCGGTTCGGTTCTGGAAGTGATCCGCGCCATCGCCGAACAGACCAACCTGCTGGCGCTGAACGCGGCGATCGAAGCAGCCCGTGCCGGTGAGGCCGGGCGCGGTTTTGCCGTGGTGGCCGATGAAGTGCGCAATCTGGCACGGCGTACTCAGGAATCGGTGGAAGAAACCCGCCTGGTGATCGAACAACTGCAAAGCGGCACCCAGGATGTGGTGGGTTCGATGGGCAACAGCCATCGCCAGGCCCAAGGCAGCGTCGAGCAGGTCGGCCAGGCCGTGACGGCGCTGCGGCAGATCGGCGATGCAGTGACCGTCATCAGCGACATGAACCTGCAGATCGCCAGCGCCGCCGAAGAGCAAAGCGCAGTGGCCGAGGAGATCAACAACAACGTGGCGACCATTCGCGACGTGACCGAGTCGCTGTCGGGGCAGGCCAATGAATCGGCGCGGGTGAGTCAGTCGCTCAATAGCCTGGCCAATCAACAACAGAGCCTGATGGATCAGTTCCGCGTGTAACCCTGCCTGCAAAAAACCTGTGGGAGCGAGCCTGCTCGCGAAGGCGGTGGATCAGACACATTTCTGTTGAATGTATCGCCGCTTTCGCGAGCAGGCTCGCTCCCACAAGGCCTTGTGTCTGTTCATCCACATGATGGCGAGTGGATATCTGTGCAAAGCCGATTATGCTTCATGAAACCTTGCAGCGATGCGAGGCCGTCTGTTCGTGTCCACGCTTCGCGCAATCCGTAATCCGATGACATCAGCCCCAGGGCCAGGGTGCGGCAACAACACTGAAGGTACTCCGGCCTTACACAAGAACAACGGAGAAAAAAATCATGGCGGCAATCGACAATACAACCACGGGCAGCGCGCCCAACCGGGGGATCACCAGGGAGGAGCGCAAGGTCATATTCGCCTCGTCCCTGGGCACCGTGTTCGAATGGTACGACTTCTATCTGTACGGCTCACTCGCCGCGATCATCGCCAAGCACTTCTTCGCCGGCGTCAACGAGACCACTTCCTTCATCTTCGCCCTGCTCGCGTTTGCCGCGGGCTTCGCGGTCCGCCCCTTCGGGGCCATCGTGTTTGGCCGGTTAGGCGATATGATCGGGCGCAAACACACCTTCCTCATCACTATTGTGATCATGGGTGTTTCCACGGCGGTGGTGGGCTTCCTGCCCGGCTATGCGACCATCGGTGTGGCGGCGCCGATCATCCTGATCACCCTGCGGCTGTTGCAAGGCCTGGCGCTGGGGGGTGAGTACGGCGGTGCGGCGACCTACGTGGCCGAGCATGCACCGAAAGGCAAGCGCGGTTATTTCACTTCGTGGATTCAGACCACGGCGACCCTCGGCCTGTTTCTTTCGCTGCTGGTGATCCTCGCCTGCCGCACCGCGCTGGGCAATGAAGCCTTCGAAGCCTGGGGCTGGCGGATTCCGTTCCTGCTGTCGATTCTGCTGCTGGTCATTTCGGTGTACATCCGCCTGCAACTGAGCGAGTCACCGGTGTTCCTGAAAATGAAGGCCGAAGGCAAGGCTTCCAAGGCGCCACTGACCGAATCCTTCGCCCGCTGGGATAACCTCAAGATCGTGATCATGGCCCTGCTCGGCGGCACCGCCGGCCAGGCCGTGGTCTGGTACACCGGGCAGTTCTATGCACTGTTCTTCCTGTTGCAGACGCTGAAGATCGACGCGCAGACCGCCAACTTGCTGATTGCCGGTTCGCTGCTGATCGGCACGCCGTTCTTCGTCATCTTCGGCAGCCTGTCCGACCGCATCGGCCGCAAGGGCATCATCATGGCCGGTTGCATTCTGGCGGCGTTGACCTACTTCCCGATCTTCACCGCACTGACCCAATACGGTAACCCTGACGTGTTCGCCGCACAGGAGAAGAACCCGGTCACGGTGATCGCCGATCCCGACCAGTGTTCGTTCCAGTTCGACCCGGTGGGCAAGGCCAAATTCACCAGTTCCTGCGACCTGGCCAAGACCATCCTGGCCAAGCGGGCCATCCCCTATGAGAACGTGAAGGCCGAACCGGGCACCGTGGCCCAGGTCCGTGTCGGCGAGAAAGTGATCACGAGTTTCGAGGGCACCGGCATGCCGGCCGCCGACTTCAAGGCGCAGAATGACGCGTTCACCGCCACCCTCGCCACCACTCTCAAGGAGGCTGGCTACCCCGAGAAGGCCGACCCGGCCAAGACCAACTATCCGATGGTGCTGCTGCTCCTGACGATCCTGGTGATCTATGTGACCATGGTCTATGGCCCGATCGCCGCCTGGCTGGTGGAACTGTTCCCGGCGCGCATCCGCTACACCTCGATGTCACTGCCCTACCACATCGGTAACGGCTGGTTCGGCGGGTTCCTGCCGACGGTGGCGTTCGCCATGGTCGCGGCCACGGGGGATATCTACTACGGGCTGTGGTACCCGATTGTCATCGCGGTGATGACGGCGGTCCTGGGGATCTTCTTCATGCCGGAAACCAAGGATCGGGAGATTCATCACACATAGGGCTCAGGGACAAACAAAACCCCTGTGGGAGCGAGCCTGCTCGCGAAAGCGGTGTGCCAGTCAATGAAGAGGGTGTCTGACACACTGCATTCGCGAGCAGGCTCGCTCCCACAGTTTTTTCCCCGGTGGATTCAAATGCGTTTCGGCAACTCGATCAGCACCTTCAACCCGCCCCACTCACTTTCCTGCAAGCGCAACACCCCGCCCCAGGTATCGACGATGTCACGCACAATGCCCAGGCCCAGGCCATGGCCATCAGTCTGCTCATCCAGCCGGGTGCCACGACTGAACACCTGAGTACGGCGGTCTTCGGGAATGCCCGGTCCGTCGTCCTCCACACACAGCTCAAACCCGTCTACCGTCTCCACCACACTCAATCGCACCTCGGCATCCGCCCATTTGCAGGCGTTGTCCAGCAGGTTGCCGAGCAACTCCAACAGGTCTTCGCGATCCCACGATAATTGCAGGCCGGCCGGGGACCGATAACTCAGGTTCAGGTGTTCGCCGTGGATCATGTTCAATGTCGCCAGCAACCCCGGCAATTCGGCGTCGCAGTCAAACAGCGCACCGGGCAGCGCGTCGCCGGATAACCGGGCGCGGTTGAGTTCGCGGTTGAGCCGCTGCTGAACCTGCTCCAGTTGAGTCTTGAGGATCTTGCGCAGTTGCGGGTGGGCGTCGAGTTGCTCACTTGACGCCAGGCTCAACAGGACCGCCAGCGGGGTTTTCAAGGCGTGTCCGAGATTGCCCAGGGCATTGCGCGAGCGCTTGAGGCTGTCTTCGGTGTGGGCCAGCAGATGGTTGATCTGTGCCACCAAAGGTTCCAGTTCCACCGGTACCTGGTCATCGAGTTGCGAGCGCTGGCCCTGCTGCAATTGCGCGATTTGTTCCCGTGCCTTTTCCAGAGGGCGCAGGGCGCGACGCACGGTAATCCGTTGCAACAACAGAATCAGCAGCAAACCCGCCAGCCCCAGTCCGAAACCGAGCTGCTGCATGCGCCGGAAGCTCTCGCGTACCGGGGTGTAATCCTGCGCGACGCTGATGGAGATCGACTGGCCCAGGCGACGATAGTCCGAGCGCAATACCAGCAACTGCTGTCCCTCCGGCCCCAATTGCAGGTTGCTGTGCAGACCGGGATGGTCGAGGCGTGGCAGTTCCTGGTCCCACAACGAACGGGAGCGCCAATGGCTGTCGGCAAAGTCGATGCGGAAATAATGCCCGGAAAACGGCCGCTGATAGGCCGGCGACAGGTTTCGCTCATCCAGTTGCAGGCCCTGCGGGCCGCGGACCAGCGCCACCAGCAGGTTCTCGCTGTCGTTGCGCAGCCCGGCCTCGAGATAGCGTTGCAGACCCATTTCGAACAGCCACAGGCTGGTTTGCGCCAATACCAGGCCGACCACCACCATCACGCTGATCAGGCCCAGGCTCAAGCGACGCTGGATCGACCTCACTGCGCTTGCCCGCCGAACAGGTAACCCTGGCCGCGACGGGTTTCGATCACGCTGCGCCCCAGTTTGCGTCGCAGGTGATTGACGTGGACTTCCAGCACATTGGAGTCACGCTCGGTTTCACCGTCGTAGAGGTGTTCGGCAAGGTGGCTTTTGGAAAGAATCTGATCCGGGTGCAGCATGAAGTAACGCAGCAAACGGAATTCGGCGGCGGTGAGCTGAACATCCGCACCGTCGCGGATCACACACTGACGACCTTCATCCAGTTGCAACCCGGCGGCCTTGAGCGTCGGTTGATTGACCTGACCGTGGGAGCGGCGCAGCAGAGCCTGGACCCGCAGGTGCAATTCTTCCGGATGAAAAGGTTTGGTCAGGTAATCGTCGGCACCGGCCTTGAGCCCCTCGATGCGTTCAGCCCAGGAACCGCGGGCGGTAAGGATCAGCACCGGCGTGGCCAACCCGCCCGCGCGCCACTGCGCCAACACGTCAAGCCCCGGCAACCCCGGCAGGCCGAGGTCGAGGATGATCAAGTCATATGGCTCGCTGCTGCCCTGGTACACCGCGTCGCGACCGTCGGCCAGCCAGTCCACGGCGTACCCTTGGCGATTGAGGCCGGCCATCAGTTCGTCGGCCAGGAGCACATGGTCTTCCACCAGGAGCAAACGCATCGGTCAATCTTCCTTGTCTTTCAATAAACGGCCGGTGGCGGCATCGAGGTCGAGCTCGCGGACCACGCCTTCAACGGTCAGCAACTCGACTTCATAAATGTAGACGTCGTGCTTCTCTTCAAGCTCGGCTTCCAGCAGTTTGGCGCCCGGATAGCGGTCCAGTGCTTGCTGCAGCAACTGTTCGAGCGGCAGGATCACCCCTCGCTGGCGCAGGCGCAGGGCTTCGTCCTGATCCAGGTCGCGGGCCATGGCCACCGAGCAAAATGCCAGGAGCACCAGCGCCAGTCGCCTGGCGGTGCGCCAATGTGTAAAAGAAAGCAGCGTCATTACGAATCCTGATGATCCTTGAGAACCTGCCCACTGACAGCGTCTAATTCCAGATCCCACTCGACGCCCTGCGGGTCGCGCAGTTCAATCTGGTAGATGTACTTGCCGTACTCTTCTTCCAGCTCGGTTTCGGTGATGGTGGAACCCGGGTGCTTGGCCAGTGCGGTGGCATTGAGCTTTTCAAAAGACACAATGGTACCAGCGTCGCGCAGCCTCAAGGCTTCATCCGGCCCCAGATCGCGGGCATGGGCGATGCTGGCGGTCAGGCCGATGATGGACGCGGTGAACAGGGCAGTCAGGGTTTTCATGGGTGTCTCCGTATTCTTTATGTATTGCCTACAGGGGGGCACCTTAGCGATATGAACTTAATTGAAACTGAATTGCCATCATTGGCCGCACCGCCAATCCTGTGCGAGCGAGCCTGCTCGCGAATACGGTGTGTCAGCCGCCATCAATGTTGAATGACACACCGCTTTCGCGCGCAGGCTCGCTCCCACATAATTCCAAGCTCGCCAGATACTGAGACTGTAATGACCGCCATCCACATCAAGTTCCCCTCCCTGACAATCAAGGCCGGTCCGCGTGCCTTCGCGCGCATTCGTGAAAACGGCCTCGACGCCGCCGATGTCGGTACGCTGCCGGGCGCTGCGGGTGGCCCCAAGGCGCTGGGGATTCAGGGACTGGACCTGGCGTTGTTCGGCCAATGGCTGCCGTCGGCGCCACGGGAGCGCTCGCTGATCGGGGCATCGGTCGGCTCCTGGCGCTTCGCCAGCGCCTGCCTGCCGGACGCCGCCGAAGGCATCCGCCGTCTCGGCCACCTTTACACCGAGCAAAACTTCGCCAAGGGCGTGACCATGGCGCAGATCAGCCAGAGCTCCCGGCGCATGCTCGATGACTTGCTCGACGGCCGCGACGCCACGCTCCTCGACAACGCCTATTACCGCCTGAACATCATGGTGGTCAAAAGCCACGGCCTGCTCGCCGACGATCATCGCGGCCGCCTGGGCCTGGGCCTGTCCTCGGTGATCGCCGACAACCTGTGCGGTCGCGCGCGGCTGTCGCGGCACTTCGAGCGGCTGATCATCCACGACCCGCGCCTGGCACCACCGGTCGGCGCGCTGAACGATTTCCCGTCGCGGTTCGTCGAACTCAACGCCGGTAATCTGCGCCAGGCCCTGCTCGCCTCGGGGTCGATCCCGATGGTGATGGAAGGCGTGCGCGACCTGCCGGGAGCCGGTGCCGGTACGTTCCGCGATGGTGGCCTGCTGGACTATCACCTCGACCTGCCCTACAGCGGCAACGACATCGTGCTCTACCCGCACTTCACCGACCGGGTAATTCCCGGCTGGTTCGACAAGACCCTGCCATGGCGCCGCGCCTGCCCGACACGCCTGCAAGACGTACTGCTGCTGGCACCGTCGAAGCAATACCTGGCGCGCCTGCCCTACGGCAAACTGCCGGACCGCAATGACTTCAAGCGCTTCATGGGCGACGCTCCGGGCCGGCAGAAATACTGGCGCGCGACCATGGATGAAAGCCGCCGGTTGGGCGATGAATTTCTGGAGCTGGTCGCCAACGGTCGCCTTGGCGAGCGCGTGCTGACCCTTTAGTCAGGACAAGCTGTTAAACTCGGCGCCTGTTCAAATTGCCCCAGCGTCGCCGCCGCGATCGCCACTTCAACAGAGCTGAAACCACTGTGGAAATTTTCAAAGAGTTCACCTTCGAATCCGCCCACCGCTTGCCCCACGTCCCGGACGGCCACAAGTGCGGCCGCCTGCACGGCCACTCGTTCAAAGTGGCGATTCACCTGAGCGGTGACCTCGATCCGCATACCGGCTGGATCCGCGACTTCTCGGAGATCAAGGCGATCTTCAAGCCGCTGTATGAGCGACTGGACCACAACTACCTGAACGACATTCCTGGCCTGGAAAACCCGACCAGTGAAGTATTGGCCAAATTCATCTGGTCCGAACTCAAGCCCTTGCTGCCTGAACTCAGCGCGATACGCATTCACGAGACGTGCACCAGCGGCTGCATCTATCGCGGGGAATAAACAGGGCACCCCAGCTTCTCTGTGGGAGCGAGCCTGCTCGCGAAAGCGCTAGATCAGGCACTTCAATGTTGAATTTGCCACCGCCTTCGCGAGCAGGCTCGCTCCCACAATGACCGCGTTTCGTCAGTTGATTAACTAAACAGCCTTCATCGGCTGTTTTTTTATGCCTATGCTTTTTGCCTCTCATCCGCCAAGAGGACACGCCCATGGCTGACTGGCCGCTGGCTCAGACCTATCGCTACAACGGTCACTCCGTTCGTTACGCTGTGCGGGGCGACGGCCCGCCGTTGGTGTTCGTGCACGGCACCCCTTTCTCTTCCTATGTCTGGCACCGCATCGCACCGCATTTCATCACCACCCACCGGGTGCATTACTTCGATCTGCTGGGCTATGGGCAGTCCGAGAAAGTCGACGGTGATGTCTCGCTCGGCGTGCAGAATCAACTGCTGGCGCAGCTGCTGGAACACTGGGGGCTGGATTGCCCGGACGTAGTGGCCCACGATTTCGGCGGTGCCACTGTGCTGCGTGCGCACCTGCTCAACGGCAAGAATTACCGCAGCCTGACGCTGATCGACCCGGTAGCGCTGACGCCCTGGGGCTCGCCATTCGTGCAGCATGTGCGCCAGCATGAGGCCGCGTTCAGCGGGCTGCCCGATTACATCCAGCGGGCGATTGTGCCCACCTATATACGCACAGCGATCAAGCGGGACATCCCGGACGAAGAACTCGAACCCTACGTGCAACCCTGGCTGGGCGATCCGGGGCAAGCGGCGTTCTACCGGCAGATCGCGCAGATGGACGAGCGCTACACCCGCGAGGCCGAGGGCTTGTACCCGACAATTCGCTGCCCGGTGCAGATTCTCTGGGGCGAAGACGACCAGTGGATCCCCATCGAACGCGGGCGCGCCTTGCAGGGCATGATCCCCGGGGCGCAGTTCCACGCCATTGCCAACGCCGGGCATCTGGTTCAGGAAGATGCGCCCGAGGCCATCGTCGCTGCGCTAATGCGGTTTCTCTCCCTCTCATCCTGACGAAACCGAATCCCTGTGGGAGCGAGCCTGCTCGCGAAGACGGCGGCACATTCAGCCTCTATGTCGACGGGCACAACGCCTTCGCGAGAAGGCTCGCTCCCACAATGGATTGT
>NZ_JBSVWS010000042.1:0-35270 GCF_054071155.1 Pseudomonas sp. SDO5532_S415
TTTATGGCGTCTGACACTCCCTCTTCGCGAGCAGGCTCGCTCCCACAGTTGTTATTGGTACTCCGACAAGTCTGCCAACGGATGCCGCCCCTCCCAAACCTTGTGAAAATGCGCCTGCACCACCGCATCCGGCACATTATTGATGTCCGGCCAGTGCCAATGCGGTTTCTGATCCTTGTCGATCAGCCGCGCTCGCACACCTTCGCTGAACTCCGGATGCCGACAGCAATTGAGGCTCAGGGTGTATTCCATCTGAAAGACTTGCGCCAGCGACAGATGCCGGGCGCGGATGATTTGTTCCCACACCAGATGAGCGGTCAGCGGCGAGCCTTCGCTCATGGTCCGCGCGGCGCGGCTAAGCAGCAGGTCAGTGCTATCGCGTAGCCCGTTGATGGCTTTCCAGGCGCAACGCACATCGCTGACATCCAGCAGTTCATCGATACGCTGGCGACGCGGCAACCACTGGGCTTCGGGCATCTGGTCGACGGCTTCCTGCTGCAAGGCCTTGAGCAGACTGTTGAGCTGCATCGGCGTCTGTTCCTGCCAGTTCAGCTGCAACAAACCTTCAATCAGCGCTTCCTGCTGCTCATCGAGCAGGAAGCGGTCGGCCAGGTCCAGATCGATCGCATCGCGACCGTTCATGTGGGCGCCGGTCAGGCCGAGGAACACGCCGAGCTTGCCGGGCAGACGCGAGAGGAACCAACTGGCGCCGACGTCTGGATACAGGCCGATACTGATCTCCGGCATCGCCAACCGACTGCTCGGCGTGACAATGCGAGTGCTTGCCCCCTGCAACAGGCCCATGCCGCCGCCGAGTACATAACCGTGCCCCCAGCAGATCAACGGTTTGGGGTAAGTGTGCAGGCTGAAGTCCAGGCGGTATTCCGAGTTGAAGAAGTGCGCCGCCAGCGTCGGTACTTCACCCGGATGGGCGCGGCAGGCCTCCACCAGACTGCGCACTTCGCCGCCGGCGCAAAAGGCCTTGGCGCCGTTGCCGCGCAGCAGGACGCAGACGATTTGCGGCTCCTTGGCCCAGGCGTCCAGTCGGTCGCGCAGGGCATTGATCATCGGCAAGGACAGGGCATTGAGCGACTTTTCTGCGTTGAGGGTGGCAACGCCGATGCGGGCGCCGTCGGTGCCGGTGAGTTCTTCGAAGTGCAGATTCATCGTGACCTCGATCGGGAATTTGAGGGTTAAGTATGATCGCTGTGCGGGAAAGTGCCGGATCTGCGTCAGATCAATTGACAAGCGTGGTGAGGCTTCTTAGGGTTCGCCCCATTGTTTTTGCCGGATATGACCATGACTGCTGACGACCGTATCAAACTCGAACCGAGCTGGAAGGAGGCACTGCGTGCGGAATTCGACCAGCCCTATATGGCAGAGTTGCGAAATTTCCTGCAGCAGGAGCGGGCGGCCGGCAAGGAAATCTATCCACCGGGCCCGATGATCTTCAACGCGCTCAATTCCACGCCGCTGGACAAGGTCAAGGTGGTGATCCTCGGCCAGGACCCGTATCACGGCCCGGGCCAGGCCCATGGCTTGTGCTTTTCGGTGCAACCGGGCGTGCCGGCGCCACCGTCGCTGGTGAACATCTATAAAGAGTTGAAACGCGACCTGAACATCGACATCCCCAACCACGGCTACCTGCAGAGCTGGGCCGAGCAGGGCGTGCTGATGCTCAACACCACCATGACCGTGGAGCGCGCCAACGCCAACGCGCACAAGGACAAGGGCTGGCAGTTTTTCACGGATCGGATCATTGAAGTGGTCAGCCAACAGCAACCGCATCTGGTGTTTATGCTGTGGGGCGCCCATGCCCAGAGCAAGCAGAAACTGATCGATGCCACCAAACATTTGGTGCTGACGTCTGTGCACCCGTCACCGCTGTCGGCCTATCGCGGCTTCCTCGGTTGCGGGCATTTCAGCCGGACCAACAAGTTCCTGGAACAGAATGGCGAGACGCCGATCGATTGGCGGTTGCCGCCGGTTTGATGGGTTGAAGAGGCCGTTGTGGCGAGGGAGCTTGCTCCCGCTGGGCTGCGAAGCAGCCCTGAAATCTGCAATCTGATTCCTTCAGATGTATCGCATACACCGGGCTTACGACTGCTGCGCAGCCGGGCGGGAGCAAGCTCCCTCGCCACAGTGTTTGGTGTCAGGGGGAATCCGGCTGCCGATTCCAGTACCTGAACAACGGCTCCGCCAGAAACAACACAAACAGCAGCCGCATCACCTGCATCGCCGTCACCAGCGGCACTGACAGTTGCAGGGTCTCCGCCGTCAGGCTCATCTCTGCAATGCCACCGGGCATCATGCCCAGGGTCAACGAGCGCAAATCCAGGTGGGTCAGGGCACTCAAACCCAATGCCGCCGCGGTCGCAATCAACATGGTCAACACCGTGCCAACCAACGTCCGGCCCATGAACGACGGCGCGCGACGGAAAAACTGCCGATTGAAGTGACAGCCCAGGCCGCTGCCGATCAGCCATTGACCGATCTGGCTGCCGCCGTCGGGCAATCCGATATGCAGGTCCCAGCCGATGCTGACCGTTGCACTCACCAGCAGCGGCCCGAACAGCCATGGGTTGGGTTGACGCAAACGTTCCCAGATCCAGGCGACCAATGCGCCTGCGGGAAACAAGATCGCCAGCCAGCGCCAATCGATGCTGCCGGCGTGGGAAATAGGCGTGCCGTCGCCCAACAGATATTTGAATGCAGCCGGCACACACAGCACCACCACCAACACCCGCAAGCTCTGGCCGGCAGCGACCCGGCTGAGTACCGCACCGTTGCGGGCGCCGAGGTTGACCATCTCCCCGGAGCCGCCGGGCATGCTGGAGAAGAACGCCGTGGCGCGGTCTTCGCCGGTGCGCCGCATCAGCCAGACCCCGACCACCGCGGACAGGCTGGTGACCAACGCACCGAAGAAGATCAGGCCGAAATGACTCAAAACCTGCTCCATCACCACCGGGGTGAAGTGCAGGCCAATACCGATGCCGACGATCCACTGACCGCACTTGCGACCGCCAGGGATTTCCGCCAGTTGCCAGGGCGTCAGGCAGCGAACCAGGATGATCGCCAGCAACGAGCCGACCATCCATGGCAGCGGCCAGCCGACCTGGCTGGCGAGGTAACCGCCCAGCAGGCCGACCAGTGGTGTGCCCCACCACGCTTTGAACGGTGTCCGATCAGACATCGGCAATGACGCGCCGAGCAACCGAACGTTTGTGCCAGATGCGCACAATCGGCACCAGCAACATGACCACGATCAACCCCCAGACACCCATGGTGATTCCGCTCGACCAGAGAATATCCAGCGAACCGTTGGAAATCGACAAAGCCCGACGCAGGTTCTGCTCCATCAAGCCACCGAGGATGAAGCCCAGCAAAACCGGCGACAATGGGAAGTCCAGCTTGCGCAGGATGTAGCCGAAGATGCCGATACCGATCATCAGGAACAGATCGAAGGTGGTGGCATGCACCGCATACACACCGATGGCGGTGATGATGGCGATCATCGGCACCAGCGCCCAGTTCGGTACGGCGAGGATCTTGGTGAAGATGCGGATCATCGGAATGTTGAGGATCACCAGCATGATGTTGGCGATAAACAGCGACGCGATCAGGCCCCAGACGATGTCCGGTTGCTGTTGAAACAGCAGCGGGCCTGGCGTGATGTTGTACAGCGACAGCGCGCCGATCATCACCGCCGTGGTGCCCGAACCCGGAACGCCGAGGGTCAGCATCGGCACCAGCGCACCGCAGGCTTCGGCACCGATGGCGGTTTCCGGGGCTGCGAGGCCGCGCTTGTCGCCCTGGCCGAATTTGCCGTTCGGCCCGGCGATGCGTTTCTCGGTCATGTAGGCCACGGCGCTGGCCAGCGTCGCGCCGGCTCCCGGCAGCACGCCCATGATGAAACCGAGCACCCCGCAACGCATGTTCACCCAGAACACTGAAGCGGCTTCCTTGAAGTTGAACAGCATCCGGCCGGTGGCCTGGAAGGCTTCCTGGCCACGGTGGGTTTTTTCCAGCAGCAACAGGATTTCGCTGATGGAGAACAGTCCGAGCACCAGCACCACGAACTGAATGCCGTCGGTGAGGTGAATGTTATCGCCGGTGAACCGGTACACACCGCTGTTGGCATCAATGCCGACGGTCGACAGGAACAGGCCGATCAGCGCGGCAATGAACGTCTTCAGGGGACGGTCGCCGGCCATGCCGCCGAGGCAGACAATCGCAAAGACCATCAGCACGAAGTATTCCGCCGGGCCGAAGGCAATCGCCCATTTCGCCAGCATCGGCGCGAACACCACCATTCCGCAGGTCGCAATGAAAGCACCGATGAACGAACTCCAGGCCGACAGCGACAACGCGACACCGGCCAGGCCCTGGCGGGCCATCGGGTAGCCGTCGAGGGTGGTCATCACGGTGGAGGCTTCGCCCGGAATGTTCAGCAGAATCGAGCTGATCCGGCCGCCATATTCGCAACCCAGGTAGACCGCGGCCAACAGGATCAGCGCCGACTCCGGCGGCAGGCCCAGGGCGAAGGCAATCGGGATCAGCAATGCCACGCCGTTGATCGGCCCCAGCCCCGGCAACAGGCCGACGATCGTACCGATCAATGTGCCGCTGAGCGCGGTCACCAGGTTGTAAGGGGTCAGTGCGACGCCGAAGCCGTGACTCAAATAACCAAGCGTATCCATATCAGTTCTCCAGAACGTCGAGCAGGCCCAGAGGCAGTGGCACGTCCATGACTTTGTCGAACAGCAGGTACAGGCCGACGCTCATCAGGCTGATGATCACCACGCCCGGCAACCAACGCCCGCCGTACAGGCGTGCCATCGGAATGCCTACCAGCATGCTGCTGAGGATGAAGCCCAGCGGTTCGAACAGCCCGGCGAAAACCAGCAGCAACAGCACGCAGACACCAATCTTGGTCAGGGTCTCGCGGTCCATCGGTGGATCTTCATCGGTGTGCTTGATCGGCGAGGGGCGATACACCATGTACACCAGCGCCAGGCCCATCAGCCCCAGCATCAACAAGGGGAAAGCCCGAGGGCCGATCGGTTCGTAGGAAAAAGGTGCCTGATAGGGCCAGGCCATCAGCACCAGGCTGAGGCAGGCCAGCAACAGCACCGAAGCGAAAATGCGTTGTAAGAGCATGGGGAACTCCTGTGCCACGGCCCCGCAAAACGGGACCGTGACCGCTAGACAGTGACGATCACTGGATCAGGCCGAACTCTTTGGCCAGCACCTTGTAGTCCGCGACCTGTTTCTTCACGTAGGTGTCCAGCTCCTGGCCGGTCATGGCGAACGGGAACAGTTCACGCTGGTCGCGCAGCTTGGCGAAGTCTTCGGACGCCAGCAGTTTGTCGAAGGAGTCCTTCCACCAGGCGTAGTCTTCGTCGCTGACTTTCGGCCCCAGGTAGAAGCCGCGAACCACCGGCCAGACGATGTCGTAGCCTTGCTCTTTGGCGGTTGGAATGTCTTTCATTTCCGGCTCGTCCAGACGCTTGTCGGAGAACACCGCCAGCAGGCGCATGTCACCGCTCTGGATGTGCGGCATGGAGTCGGAGATGTCGGTGCTGCCGACCTGGATGTGGC
The DNA here is from genome assembly GCF_054071155.1 of Pseudomonas sp. SDO5532_S415. Taxonomy (NCBI): domain Bacteria; kingdom Pseudomonadati; phylum Pseudomonadota; class Gammaproteobacteria; order Pseudomonadales; family Pseudomonadaceae; genus Pseudomonas; species Pseudomonas sp. SDO5532_S415. The sequence continues at coordinate 5,602 of NZ_JBSVWS010000042.1, forward strand.
CGCCAAGCAGGGCCGTGGCGATTTCACCGCCGCCTTCGAGGGCGACGTAACGCAGGTCGCGCGGGTTGATCCCGGCAGCCTTGGCGATCAGGGCGGTCTGCATCCAGTCCTGGCTGCCGACAGTGCCGCCGGAACCGATCACCACTTTGCTCGGATCTTTCTTCAGAGCCTGTACCAGATCGTCCAGGGTCTTGTAGGGCGAATCGCTTTTCACCGCGATGGCGCCGTAGCTGGTGCCAACGGCGGCGAGCCAGCGCACGTTGGTTTCATCGAAACGACCGAACTTGCCTTGTGCCAGGTTCAGCAGCGAACCGCTGGACCAGGCCACCAGGGTGCCGGCATCCGCCGGGCGCTGGGCCACTACCGCGTTGTAGGCCACCGCGCCGACACCGCCGGGCATGTAGGTCACACGCATCGGCTTGGTCAGCAGCTTTTCATTCACCAGCGCGCTTTGCGCCAGTTTGCAGGTCAGGTCGAAACCGCCGCCAGGGGACGCCGGGGCGATGCATTCCGGGCGCTTGGGTTCAGCCATCAGTTGGCCGGCGAACAACATGCAGCTGGCGGCGAGGGCTACTTTTTTACGCATTGACAGGTTCATTCAAGTCTCCTTGGGAGTTTTTGTTATGGACGTACTGAATTACCAAAGGGCAACGCTATAGCTCACCAGCAGACGCACTTCATCGGCATCGCGAGCAGAATAATTGGAGCGGTAAGTGGCATTGCGCAGGCGCACGGCGACGTCCTTGAGGGCGCCACTTTGCACGACATATTTGATCTCGGTGTTGCGTTCCCACTCTTTGCCTTCGTCACCGCTCTTGAGTTTGATGTTGTCACCGCTCAAGTAACGGCTCATGAAACTCAGGCCGGGAACGCCGAGTTTGGCGAAGTCGTAGTCATATCGTGCCTGCCATGAGCGCTCTTCGGCGCCGGCAAAGTCGTTGATTTGCACGAAGTTGACCAAGTACGGGTCGGCGCCATCCACATAGGGGAATGCGCTGTCGCCGGACATGTGCTGATAGCCTGCGCTGAACTTGTGCCCGCTCAAGGCGTAACTCACCAGACCATTGAGGGATTTGTTGTCGATCTTGCCGCCACGGGCTGCACCCTCGTCATCACTGATGGCCAGGCGCAAATCGGTACCGAAGGTCCCCGGCCCGAACGGCTGCGAGGCAATCACACCGAGGAAATGCTGGTTATAGACTTCATCGAGTTGCGCGAAGTGGTAACTGCCGGTGATTCTGTCAGTGAACTTGTAGTCCACGCCGCCAAAGTCGAAATGCTTGCCGGCAACCGTACCGGCGAAACGGCTGTTCTTGTTGTTGAGGGCGATGTCCTCGAAATCCGTGCTGTCGCGGTCCTTGGCTTTTTCCAGGCGCCCACCGGTGAAGGTCAGGTTCTTGATCTCTTTGGACGTCAGCAGGCCGCCTTCAAACGTCTGTGGCAGGATGCGCCCATCGTTTGGCTTGAGGATCGGCAATTCCGGGATCAGGCTGCCGATTTTCAACTCGGTGGCGGAGACCTTCACTTTGCCGGTCAGGCCCAATTTGGAGTATTCGTCAGCCGCGCGCCCGTCATCGTGGGTCGGCAGCAGGCCAGTCCCTGTACGGTCAGGACTGGAATCGAGCTTGACCCCCAGCATGCCCAGTGCATCGACCCCAAACCCCACGGTGCCGTCGGTGTAACCCGATTGCAGATTGAGCATGAACCCCTGGGCCCATTCGTCACGCTTGGACTGTTGGGCGCTGGTGCCATCGCGAAAATCGCGGTTGAAGTACATGTTGCGGGTTTCGAAAGTGGCCGAGCTGTCTTCGATGAAATCGGCCTGGCTCAACGGCGAAAAGCCGGCAAGCGCGGCAGCACTGGCAAGGGCGGTGTGGCTGAAACGGGAGAGGCGGGCAGGCGCGCAAGCCTGGGTCTGCAAGGACTGCATGGGTGACGTACTCCGTTTATTGTTCTTATTGGTCGAAAACGCTTCGAGGCGTTTTTCGGGTCGCTGTGTGGCAGCAGCGACGGAACTTGAAACATTCCGTAACTCGACTCTAACCAGCCAACCTTTCGCTAACCTTTCATCAGGCTTTAACGGCTTTGCGGGCTTCACAGAAGCGGAGGTGGCTGTAAACTCCGCGCCAAAGAATGGCGTCGACCATCCCTGAATGAGGTAAAGATCCATGCGTGTTCTGCTCGTCGAAGACCATCTGCAGCTCGCCGAAAGTGTCGCCCAGGCGCTCAAGAGCACCGGGTTGACCGTGGATGTGCTGCACGACGGCGTGGCTGCCGACCTGGCGCTGGGCAGCGAGGAATACGCCATGGCGATCCTCGATGTCGGCCTGCCGCGCATGGATGGTTTCGAAGTGCTGGCGCGTCTGCGCGCGCGGGGCAAGAACCTGCCGGTGCTGATGCTGACCGCACGCAGCGATGTGAAGGATCGTGTCCACGGTCTTAACCTAGGCGCCGACGATTATCTGGCCAAGCCTTTTGAGCTCACCGAACTCGAAGCCCGGGTCAAAGCCTTGTTGCGCCGCAGCGTACTGGGCGGTGAACGGCTGCAACGCTGTGGCGTGCTGGCCTACGACCTGGACACCCGGCGCTTCACCCTGGGTGAAGAGTTGCTGACCCTGACTTCCCGCGAGCAGGCCGTACTCGAAGCACTGATCGCTCGTCCCGGCCGGGTGATGAGCAAGGAGCAACTGGCCTCTCAGGTCTTCGGTCTGGACGAGGAGGCGAGCCCCGACGCCATCGAAATCTATGTGCATCGCTTGCGCAAGAAACTTGACGGTCAACCGGTGGCCATCGTGACTTTCCGCGGTCTCGGTTATTTGCTGGAAAGCCGCGATGCATAAGCCCAGCAGCCTGCGCTGGCGCCTGCTGTGGAACCTGGCGCTGTTGTTGGTGGTGTTGATGCTGGCCAGCGGTTTGAGCGCCTATTGGAATGGTCGCGAGGCTGCCGACACCGCCTATGACCGGACCTTGCTGGCCTCGGCGCGGACCATTGCGGCAGGTGTTTCCCAACGTGACGGAACGCTCAGCGCCGACGTGCCTTACGTGGCGCTGGATACCTTCGCCTACGACAGCGCCGGGCGGATTTTTTACCTGGTCAACGACATCCACCAGAACCTGATTTCCGGTTACGAAAACCTACCCGCTCCACCTCCCGGAACACCGCGCACCGATGATTACCCGGCACTGGCGCGTTTTTACAACGCCACCTATCGCGGGCAGAACGTGCGCGTGGTCAGCCTGCTCAAGCCGGTCAGCGAACCGAACATGAACGGCATGGCGGAAATTCGTGTCGCCGAAACCGATGAGGCGCGGGTGAGCATGGCGCGCAGCCTGGCGGCGGATACCTTGCTGCGCTTGGGCATGCTGGCGGTCGGTGCGCTGCTGTTGGTGTGGTTTGCCGTCAGCGCCGCGCTGCGTCCACTGGAGCGCTTGCGCACGGCGGTGGAAGAGCGGCAATCCGATGATCTGCGTCCGTTGCCGTTGGTGGAAGTCCAGCATGAGCTGTGGCCATTGGTGCGTGCACTGAATCACTTTACCGAACGCCTGCGTGAGCAATTCGAGCGTCAGGCGCAATTCATCGCCGATGCCGCCCATGAACTGCGTACGCCGCTGGCAGCCCTCAAGGCGCGACTTGAGCTTGGCCTGCGGGCGAACGAGCCCGAAACCTGGCGCAGTACCCTGGAAAACGCCGCTCAGAGTACCGATCGCTTGACCCATCTGGCTAACCAGTTGCTCTCCCTGGCGCGGGTCGAAAATGGCGCCCGGGCGATTGCCGAGGGCGGTGCGCAGTTGCTGGATCTGAGTCAACTGGCACGTGAACTGGGCATGGCCATGGCACCGCTGGCCCACAAGCGCGGGGTGGCGCTGGCGCTGGAAGCGGACGAGCCGGTATGGCTGCGGGGCGAGCCGACCTTGTTGAACGAGCTGTTGAGCAACCTGGTGGATAACGCGCTGGCCCACACACCTCCAGGCGGCAACGTCATTCTGCGGGTCTCGGCGCCGGCGGTGCTGGAGGTCGAGGACGATGGCCCGGGCATTCCCCTGGAGGAGCGTGACCGGGTGTTCGAACGCTTTTACCGACGCAACCAGCAAGTGGCCGGATCTGGTTTGGGCTTGGCGATTGTCGGCGAGATCTGCCGCGCGCACCTGGCACAGATCAGCCTGCACGATGGCGAGCGGGCGGGGTTGAAAGTACGGGTGAGTTTTATTGCCGGGGAGTGAATGCTGCTTTTGTGGCGAGGGAGCTTGCTCCCGTTGGGCTGCGAAGCGGCCCTCAATCCAGACACCGCGGTATCCCGGACAAACTGCTATTTAGAAATTTTACGACTGCTTCGCAGCCGAGCGGGAGCAAGCTCCCTCGCCACAATGATCAGTAAAACATCGAGCGCGTTTCTTCCAGGTCGGCGCACATCGCCTTGTTGTCCGGATCGATCCCGAGCTTGATGAAGGCCGGAACGTTGAAAGGATCAATGCGCGAAATCGGGTGATCGGTGTCCTTGTGGCAATACAGGCTGGCCACTTGCACCAGGTCAACGTAATCAATCTGCCCGGACTGTCGCTTGAAATTCAGGTACAGCTGCGGCACTTGCACCAGCATGTCCGGAAACTCCCAAACCCTGAGCAGCTTGTCGCCGAGCAACGGGTGAATGTGGTCGATCACATGGTTGAGGCTGACCGGGTCCGACAGCAGTTCATAGTGATCTTCGGCGTAGGTCAGGATCGGCAGTACACCGATCTGATGCACCAGCCCGCCAAGGGCTGCCTGATCGGGCTTGAGCTGGGTATAGCTGCGGCACAACGCATAACTGACGCCGGCGATTTCCAGGCTCTTGCGCCAGACTTCGCGCATCTTCTGTTCCACTACTTCGGAACGGGCATGGAAAATCTGCTCCATGACCAGGCCGATGGCCAGGTTGCTGCTGTAGTTAATGCCCAGGCGCGTGATCGCCGTGTGCAAGTCGGTGACTTCCTGGGTGGCGCGCAGCAAGGGGCTATTGACCACTTTGATCAGGCGTGCCGACAGCGCGGCATCGCGGCCGATCACTTTGCTCAGGGTGCTGATGCTGATTTCCGGATCTTCAGCGGCCTTGCGAATCTGCAACGCCACTTCCGGTAATGTCGGCAGAACCAGGTCATCATTATCGATGGCCTCAACCAAATCCCTCTGGACCTTTTCCGCCAGCTCACTCATTTCGTTTCTCTAGGTGTCGCAAAAAATACTGCGGTTAACGCTGGATTTCGCGGTCGCGGTCCAGTTGGTAAGGCAGGTCGAGCAAATGCAGGGCAGGGCCGTCAAGCGCCCCGACGTGGATATCACCGGCCTCGGCCGCTTCGGCTTGCAACACCGCCAGCAGTTCGATGTGCTGACCGGTACTGGCAGCCAGCACCACTTCACCGATCGAACTGGCGTGGCTTGGGGAAAACAGTTGGGTGCCGGGTTCCGGCAGTTCGCTGGCATCCAATTGCACGCGATACAGGCGACGCTTGAGTTTGCCCAGGTACTGCATACGCGCGACGATTTCCTGGCCGGTGTAGCAGCCTTTTTTGAAACTCACGCCACCGACGGCTTGCAGATTGAGCATTTGCGGGATGAACAACTCGCGGGTGCCCGGCATCACCTGGCCGATTCCGGCGCGGACCTGGCCCAGCAGCCATTGGTTCAGATCACCTTCGGCCAGCAGGGCGGACAGTTTGCCCTTGATGACATCGGCTTGATCGGCGGCGACCCACAGCTCGGCACGATCAGGCGAAACGCGAATGGCGATCAGACCGTCGTGGCGCGCAACGCTGTCGGTTTCTGCCGGCAACCCAAGCCCGAGGCTATTGAGTGCTGCATCACCCTGTTCAACGCCGAAGCGAACCCAGGCGGTGGTTTCGTCGGTCAACTTGGACTTGGAGAACACCGCGTACTTCTTGAGGTCCGCCAATTGCGGTTCCAGCAGTTCGCGGGCCATGGCCAGGAGCACACCATCGCCTTCGAGCAGAATGCGGAAGCTCGATTGCATCCGGCCTTTCTGCGTGCAGCGCGCACCGAGGCTGGCCTGGGTGTCGCTCAGGTAATTGAGATTGCAGGTCAATTGGCCTTGCAGGAACTTGCCGGCGTCCGCGCCGCGGACCGCCAGAACACCTTCATGAGACAGCGTGCAGAAAAAAGCAGAATCGGCCATGGGTCATCGCAGGGTAAAGAGTCTGGCGGACATGATAAGGGGGCGCCCTCGAAATGGGTAGTTCACAAAGGATCGTTGGTGACCGACCAAAGCCGACTGTTCGATGAGGCGCGGGGCTGTATACTTGCGGCCTATTTGAGGAGCGCTCCATGGTCGAAGATGTTGAACTGAATCGCCTCTACTGGCACAGCCGTCGTGGCATGCTTGAGCTTGACGTGTTGCTGGTGCCGTTTGTGAAAGAGGTCTATCCGCACCTCAACGAAGTGGACCGCGCCTGCTACGTCAGGTTGCTCGAATGCGAAGATCAGGACATGTTCGGCTGGTTCATGGAGCGTGCCGAATCGGAAGATCCGGAGCTTCAGCGCATGGTTCGCATGATCCTGGATCGTGTCCAGCCCAAGTAATTCGTTCGAATGCCGCTGGCATGCCTCACGGCATTTGCTGGCGGCCTATCTTTTGGCCCAGTTGTCTGTGCTGGGTGCGTTGTTTCTACTCTCTATTCCGCTCTGGGCTTGTCTGTTCGGCGCTTTTTGCTGCCTGCTGCACGCCACCTGGACGCTGCCACGACAGATACTGCTGACGCATCCACACGCGTTCCGTGGCTTGCGACGCGACGCCGAGGGCTGGCAGTTGTGGAGTCAGGCAGCGGGTTGGCAGCCTGTACAGTTGAGGCCGGACAGCCTGGCGTTGCCATGGCTCGTTGTGCTGCGCTTTCGTTTGCGCGGTGAGCGGCGAGTCAGGGCCATTTGCGTGCCCCGGGATTCGCAGGCGGCGGATCTGCACCGACGCCTGCGGGTCCGGCTCAAGTTCAGTCGGCGTAGGTGGGCGGCACCAGAATAGTGTCCAGGGCCACTGGCAACATGTTCGGATAGTCGAGTGTGTAATGCAGGCCTCGACTCTCCTTGCGCTCCATGGCTGAGAGGATCATCAGTTCGGCGACCTGGGCCAGGTTGCGCAGTTCGATCAAGTCCCGGCTGACTTTGTAGTTGCTGTAGAACTCGTCGATTTCATCGAGCAGCAGGCGTACTCGATGCTGGGCCCGCTGCAAGCGCTTGTTGGTACGCACGATGCCGACGTAGTCCCACATGAAGCGCCGCAGTTCATCCCAATTGTGCGCAATGATCACGTCTTCATCAGAGTCGGTCACCTGGCTCGCATCCCAGGCGGGCAAGGCGACAGGTGCAGAAACCTGCGGCAGCTGCTCCATGATGTCTGCCGCCGCCGAACGGGCGTAAACAAAACATTCCAGCAAGGAGTTACTGGCCATGCGATTGGCGCCGTGCAGGCCCGTGAAGCTGGTTTCGCCAATCGCGTACAGCCCCGGCACATCGGTGCGGCCTTGCTGGTCGACCATGACGCCGCCACAGGTGTAGTGCGCCGCCGGCACCACTGGAATCGGTTGTTTGGTGATGTCGATGGAAAACTCGAGGCAGCGTTCGTATACGGTCGGGAAGTGCGACTTGATGAACGCTTCGGATTTGTGGCTGATGTCCAGGTAAACGCAATCGACGCCCAGACGCTTCATTTCATGGTCGATGGCCCGTGCGACGATGTCCCTCGGGGCGAGTTCGGCCCTTGGATCGAAGCGCTGCATGAAACGCTCGCCGTTGGGCAGTTTCAGGTGCGCACCTTCGCCGCGCAGGGCTTCGGTGATCAGGAAGCTCTTGGCTTGCGGGTGATACAGGCAAGTGGGGTGGAACTGGTTGAATTCCAGGTTCGCCACCCGACAGCCCGAACGCCAGGCCATGGCGATACCGTCACCGCACGCGCCGTCGGGATTGCTGGTGTAGAGGTAAACCTTGGCTGCGCCGCCGGAAGCGAGGATCACAAAACGGGCACCATAGGTGTCGACTTCGCCGGTGCCGCGATTGAGCACATAGGCACCCAGGCAGCGATCGCCCTCGAGTCCGAGGCGTTTTTCCGTGATCAGGTCGATAGCCACCCGCTGTTCCAGCAGTTCGATGTTCGGCCGCTGTGTGGCTTGGGTCAGTAGAGTCCTGAAAATGGCCGCGCCGGTGGCATCGGCGGCATGAATGATCCGTCGATGACTGTGGCCGCCTTCGCGAGTGAGGTGGAATTCGAATCCGCCATCTTCAGTGCCGGACTGTTCATCGCGGGTAAAGGGTACGCCCTGATCGATCAGCCATTGAATCGCTTCTTTACTGTGCTCGACGGTAAAGCGCACGGCGTCTTCGTTGCACAGGCCGCCGCCGGCATTGAGCGTGTCGTCGACGTGGGATTCGACAGTGTCGGTGTCGTCCAGCACGGCAGCGACGCCGCCCTGGGCCCAGAACGTCGAGCCGTTGGCGAGGTCGCCTTTGCTCAGTACGGCGATGCGCAAATGACCGGGCAAGGTCAGCGCAAGGCTCAAGCCGGCAGCACCGCTGCCAATTACCAGAACATCGTGTTGAAACTGTTGGCTCATTTCAGGATTCCGCTCAAGGCGACCCGGTTCGGGGGAGGCGCTGGACATCTGGACATGCAAGGTCAGGCAACCGCACAGCCCACTAGTATATAGAGGGGGGGAGCGGCACAATAGCCGGGTCCATATGGCATTGTGAAACTACTGTGACGGAAAAAACCGGACGCTTCGTCGGATGGATATTTGGTCGGTTCGGCGACAAGAGGACTGTATCGTGGATTTAACAGTCTTTTTCGCTTCATGGTTGCACAATGTCGGATTCGCGCAGCTATAAATATTTGGAACTTTTGCCAAAGGCCCAAGATCAATAGACGGTTGCCTGATAAAAGGGACAGTGTCGGTTTCAGTGGAGGATCTGCAGCTGGATCCTCGTCGCGAATCCGATGACAAGATTATTCGCGCAGCCGGGGCATCTCGCGCTGCGCTTTTCGTGCGTGCCGGTTCAGAGGCCGCAGGAAACTTGCCTGGAGGGGGAGAACTTTTGCGAAAAGCCCGAGTCTATGTTTGCAAGCCCGGTCGTTTAGTGATGCAAGCCTCCTCCGAGCTTATCGAGGAGTGTTCATGCTAACCCAGGAAGAGGATCAGCAGCTGGTCGAACGCGTTCAGCGCGGCGACAAGCGTGCTTTCGATCTGCTAGTGCTGAAATACCAGCACAAAATTCTCGGGTTGATCGTGCGTTTCGTGCACGACACCCATGAAGCCCAGGATGTGGCGCAGGAAGCCTTTATCAAGGCGTATCGCGCACTTGGAAATTTTCGCGGAGACAGTGCGTTTTATACGTGGCTTTACCGCATCGCCATTAACACGGCGAAAAACTATCTGGTTTCACGCGGCCGTCGGCCGCCGGATAGCGATGTCAGTTCCGAGGATGCAGAGTTCTACGATGGCGATCATGGCCTCAAGGATCTCGAGTCGCCAGAACGGGCTTTGCTGCGGGATGAGATCGAAGGCACCGTCCATCGAACCATTCAGCAACTGCCGGAAGATTTGCGTACGGCTTTAACTTTACGTGAATTCGATGGTCTGAGTTACGAGGACATTGCGAGCGTCATGCAATGTCCGGTGGGCACCGTGCGCTCCCGGATTTTCCGCGCCCGGGAGGCCATCGATAAAGCCCTGCAGCCGTTGTTGCAGGAAAACTAAAGACAGCGGCGACAGCCAAGAGAGGAACGCCATGAGTCGGGAAGCCCTGCAGGAATCGCTGTCCGCAGTGATGGATAACGAAGCGGACGAATTGGAATTGCGTCGGGTACTGAGTGCCTGCGACGATGTTGAAACCCGTGAAACCTGGGCTCGTTATCAGATCGCTCGGGCAGCGATGCACAAGGATCTGTTGCTTCCACGCCTGGATATCGCAGCGGCCGTCTCTGCAGCTCTGGCTGACGAAACCGTTCCGGCAAAAGTCTCCCGTGGTCCATGGCGCAGCCTGGGTCGCCTGGCAGTGGCTGCTTCGGTGACCGTTGCCGTACTGGCAGGTGTTCGTCTGTACAACCAGGATGAGATCGCTGGTGTCGAACTGGCGCAGCAGTCGACCCAACAGAATCTAGCTGCTCCTCAAGTAAAAGGCCCGGCTGTTCTGGCCGGCTATAATGAGGGTTCGGAAGCCACTGGCCCTATGGCCAACGGCGTATTGCAGGGTCAGCCGGGCTGGCACGATCAACGTCTGCCGAGCTACTTGCGTCAACACGCTCAACAGGCTGCACTGAAAGGTACTGAGAGCGCTCTGCCTTACGCGCGTGCAGCAAGCCTGGAAAACCGTTAAGGAGGATCATGCGCGCCATACCTCTACTTTCGCTTCTGCTGAGTGGCTGGTTTGTTGTTCCAGCCCACGCCGATGAAGCCCAGGACTGGTTGACCCGTCTTGGTCAGGCCGAGCAGCAGCAAAGCTTTCACGGTACTTTTGTCTACGAGCGTAACGGTAGTTTTTCTACCCATAACATCTGGCACCGCGTCCAGGACGGAAAGGTCCGCGAGCGTTTGCTCCAGCTCGACGGCTCAGCGCAGGAAGTCGTACGCATTGATGGTCATACTCAATGCGTCAGCGGCACCCTGATAGCCGGGCTGGGGGATTCGCCAAACTCCGCAGCTCGTACACTCGATCCACAAAAGCTCAAGAACTGGTATGACCTTGCTGTCATCGGCAAGTCGCGCGTGGCCGGGCGTGCGGCAGTGATTGTTTCACTGACGCCCCGCGATCAACACCGTTACGGGTTTGAACTGCATCTGGATAAAGAAACCGGCCTGCCGCTCAAATCGTTACTACTTAACGACAAAGGGCAGTTGCTGGAGCGCTTCCAATTCACGCAACTCGATACCGTCGATCTTCCCTCGGACAGTGATTTGCAGCCTGGCGCTGATTGCAAGCCAATCAACCTCGCCAGCGACAAGGCCTCGGCGATCAAGGCTGCACAGGTCTGGCATTCGGATTGGTTGCCTCCCGGCTTTGAGCTGACCAGCAGTTCTGCACGCAAGGATCCGCAAACCAAAACCCAGGTCAGCAGCCTGCTGTATGATGATGGCCTGGCGCGATTTTCGGTGTTCCTGGAGCCTTTGAATGGCGCTGCCGTCATCGACACTCGAACTCAGTTGGGTCCCACCGTTGCGGTTTCCAGGCGCTTGACCACACCACAAGGCGAGATGATGGTGACCGTGGTAGGCGAAATTCCGGCAGGCACCGCGGAGCGAATTGCGTTATCCATGCGTACTGATGCCGCTGCCAGCAAGCAGTGAGCTGAAATCGAAATGTTTCGTGAGCATTTCAATTTGCAAATCCCTCCCAAATTTTTTATAGGTCAGAGCCCCTCGGCTCTGGCCTTGTTTGTTGTTCCCGGAACAAAAATACCGGCGTATCTTTCCCGGTGTTCCTTGATCCATATCGCTTAACCATGCTCGTCGTAACGGGAGCCGTATGTCGATACCACGTTTGAAGTCTTATCTCTCCATTTTTGCCACCGTGCTGGTGCTCGGTCACGCGGTCGCCGCACAAGCGGTCGAATTGCCTGACTTCACGCAGCTGGTCGAGCAAGCTTCGCCGGCAGTTGTGAACATCAGTACCACGCAGAAACTGCCGGACCGCAAAGTGAACCAGCCGATGCCCGATCTCGAAGGCTTGCCACCGATGCTGCGCGAGTTTTTTGAGCGTGGCATGCCGCCACAACCGCGCACACCCCGCGGTGATCGTCAGCGTGAAGCCCAGTCCCTGGGATCGGGTTTCATCATCTCGCCTGACGGCTACATCCTGACCAACAACCACGTGATTGCCGATGCCGACGAGATTCTCGTCCGTCTCGCTGACCGCAGCGAAATGAAAGCCAAGTTGATCGGCACCGACCCGCGCTCCGACGTGGCACTGCTGAAAATCGAAGGCAAGGATCTGCCCGTGTTGAAACTCGGCAAGTCCCAGGATCTGAAGGCCGGTCAATGGGTCGTGGCGATCGGTTCGCCATTCGGCTTTGACCACACGGTGACCCAAGGCATCGTCAGTGCCGTCGGCCGCAGCCTGCCGAACGAAAACTATGTGCCGTTCATCCAGACCGACGTGCCGATCAACCCGGGTAACTCCGGTGGACCGCTGTTCAACCTGAATGGCGAGGTGATCGGGATCAACTCGCAGATCTACACCCGTTCCGGCGGCTTCATGGGTGTGTCGTTCGCGATTCCTATCGATGTGGCCATGGACGTTTCCAATCAGCTGAAAAGCGGTGGCAAAGTCAGCCGGGGCTGGCTGGGCGTGGTGATCCAGGAAGTGAACAAGGATCTGGCCGAGTCATTCGGACTGGATAAGCCGGCCGGTGCGCTGGTCGCCCAGATCCAGGATGACGGCCCGGCAGCCAAGGGTGGCCTGCAAGTTGGCGACGTGATCCTGAGCATGAATGGTCAACCCATCGTGATGTCCGCCGATCTGCCACATCTGGTGGGTGCGCTGAAGGCTGGCTCCAAGGCCAACCTGGAAGTGATTCGTGAAGGCAAGCGCAAGAACGTCGAGCTGACGGTTGGCGCCATTCCAGACGAGGACAAAGAGCTGGGTGCACTACCGAAATCGGGCGTCGAGAGCAGCAGTAATCGTCTCGGTGTTTCCGTCGTCGAGCTGACCGCGGAGCAAAAGAAAGCCTACGACCTCAAAGGCGGTGTGGTGATCAAGGAGGTTCAGGACGGTCCTGCTGCCATGATCGGCTTGCAGCCGGGCGATGTCATTACTCACCTGAACAATCAGGCCATCGAGTCCACTCAGCAATTCACCGACATCGCCAAGGCGCTGCCGAAGAATCGCTCGGTGTCGATGCGGGTTCTGCGCCAAGGTCGCGCCAGCTTCATTACGTTCAAACTGGCTGAATAATCCGGTTGCTGGCTGAATAAAAAACCGCCTCGAAAGAGGCGGTTTTTTTGTGCCTGAAATCAATGATTTCCGAAGCCGTCAGCCCATCATGTCCTTGATTATCCGCTCCTGTTCCATCAACTCTCGCTGGCGGGCATCGATTCGCGATGACAGCGGGAAGTTGCTGCCGGCCTTGCGTTTGGCGAAATCCAGTTGCTGGATAGCCTGGCGATAGTCACCGACCAGAGCGAAGTACTCGGCACGTGCCTGATGCAGGCCGATAATGTTGCCTGACAGGCCACGAGTCTCGGCCACCTGGTACCACACGTCCGGATCGTCCGGACGCGACTTGAGCAGGCCTTCCAGCGCTTTTTCGGCATCGGCGGCGCGGTTCTGTTTCAGCAGCAGGTCGACGCGCACCTGGTTCAGCGGATAGTTGCCGGGGTACTGGGTCAGCATCCGGTCTACCCGGCCTTGCGCGTCCGCCAGGCGATTGTTGGTGATATCCAGATCGATTTGCGCGAGGTTGTAAATGATCTCGTTTGGCGATTTGGCCAGCAGTAGCTTTAGATTTTCCCGTGCTTCGTTCAACTGCCCGCCCTTGATCTGGGCGATTGCCAGGCCGTAGCGAGCGACATCGCTTTTCGGATTTTCATCCAGTTGCGCTCGAAAACGCTTGGCGCCCAATCCAGGGGTTTCCTCATAGATCAGCTGGACCCGTGCGCGAATCAGCTGATAGCGCAGGGTGTCTTCGATACCGCCCGGTTTGGCCTGTTCGGCGCGGTTGCGGGTGTCGGCGATACGCGATTCCGTCACCGGGTGAGTCAGCAGGAATTCCGGTGGCTTGGCGTCGAAGCGGTATTGACGACCCAGGCGCTCGAACATCGAGGGCATCGAGCGTGGGTCGTAACCGGCCTTTTCCAGATTGAGGATGCCGATACGGTCGGCTTCCTGTTCGTTCTGACGCGAGAAACGCCGCTGTTCCTGAATCGCTGCAGCCTGTGTCCCCGCAATGGCGGCGATCCCGGCATCGCCGGCACCGGCCGCGGCAATCACGATCCCGGCCAGCAGCGCAGCCATCATCGGCACTTGCATGCGCTGTTGGGCTTCTACGCCACGGGCAAAGTGGCGCTGCGACAAGTGAGCCAATTCGTGAGCCAGTACCGACGCATATTCGCCTTCAGTCTGGGCATTGAGGAACAAGCCACCGTTCACCCCGACGATCCCGCCCGGCGCCGCAAAGGCGTTGAGTTGCGGGCTGTTGATCAGGATGAATTCCAGGCGCCGGTCATTGACCTGGCTGGTCTCCACCAGCCGGTAGACGCTGGATTCGACATAGTCCTTGAGTTGAGGGTCGTTGAGCTGCGACACCTGGCTGCGCAAAAGGGCCAGCCACGCGCGGCCCAACTGGTATTCCTGCTGCGGTGAGACGATGGCAGAACTGGCGTCACCGAGTGACGGCAGGTCGTCGGCGAAGCCCGGTGAGGCGAGCAGGCAAGCGAGCGTCAGCAGGGTAGGGCGCAAAAAAGTCATGCACAAAGCCTTAGTCGACAAAGACCTTACTGTAGCCGGACACCAGCCTCGCGACCAGATATTCTAGGCAGCTCAACCACCTGAACCGGAGTGATGCAATGACCGACGCTGTAGCCCATGACGTTGAACTGGACGCCAGTGGCTTGAATTGCCCGTTGCCGTTGCTCAAGGCCAAGATGGAACTCAACCGGATGGTCAGTGGTGCGGTGCTCAAGGTGATTGCCACCGATGCGGGCTCGCAGCGCGATTTTCGCACCTTTGCCCGATTGGCCGGTCATACGCTGCTTCGTGAAGAAGATGAAGCGGGCGTGTACCGCTATTGGTTGAAAAAAGCCTGAAACCTGCGGCATTTGTTCTTAAGGATTATTGATGTTCAAAGTGTTGCGCGACTGGATTCAGCGCTACTTCTCCGATGAAGAAGCCGTGGTTCTGGCGGTTCTGCTGGTCCTGGCGTTCACCGCCGTGCTGACCCTGGGCGGCATGCTGGCGCCGGTACTGTCCGGGATGGTGCTGGCGTACCTGATGCAAGGGCTGGTGCTGACCCTGGAACGCCTGCGTGTGCCGGGCGGGGTGGCGGTGGGGCTGGTCTTTGCGTTGTTCATGGGCGTGCTGCTGGTGTTCATCGTGGTCGTGGTGCCGCTGCTCTGGCACCAACTGATCACCTTGTTCAACGAGTTGCCGGGCATGCTCGCCAAGTGGCAGTCGCTGCTATTGTTGCTGCCGGAACGCTATCCGCATCTCGTTTCCGACGAGCAGGTGTTGCAAGCCATCGAAGTGGCGCGGGGCGAGATTGGCAAGTTTGGGCAGTGGGCGCTGACCTTCTCGCTGTCGAGCCTGCCGCTGCTGGTCAACATCATGATCTATCTGGTGCTGGTGCCGATCCTGGTGTTTTTCTTCCTCAAGGATCGGGCGATGATCGGTCAATGGGTGCGCGGCTACCTGCCTCGCGAGCGAGCGCTGATCACCCGTGTCGCCCATGAAATGAACCGGCAGATCGCCAATTACATTCGCGGCAAGGTCATCGAGATCTTCATTTGTGGTGGTGTGACTTACATCGCCTTCGTCGTTCTGGAACTCAACTACGCGGCGCTGTTGGCGTTGCTGGTCGGTGTGTCGGTGGTGGTGCCCTACGTCGGGGCCGTGGTGGTGACCGTTCCGGTGCTTTTGATCGCGCTGTTCCAGTGGGGCTGGAGCGATCAGTTCATCTATTTGATGGCGGTCTACGGGATCATTCAGACACTGGATGGCAACGTACTGGTGCCGCTGCTGTTTTCGGAAGCGGTCAACCTGCACCCGGTGGCGATCATCTGTGCAGTCTTGTTGTTTGGCGGGTTGTGGGGATTCTGGGGGGTATTCTTCGCGATTCCTCTGGCGACCCTGTTCAAGGCCGTGCTGGACGCGTGGCCGCGCAAGGAGCCCATAGTTGCGCCGTTGTTGTAACGGGTGGCTCTGATTTGTTCGGTGAGGTGGTGGTCCCTTCGCGAGCAGGCTCGCTCCCACAGGCAAGTTTGTGCTGAACACAACACCAATGTGGGCCGAGCCTGCTCGGGAAGGCGCCTGAACAGGCGCCCGATCAATCAGGCCTTGTTCAGCGCCTGAACAGGCGCCCGATCAATCAGGCCTTGTTCAGCGCCTGAGCAGCCGCCAACACCGCATCAACATGCCCCGGCACCTTCACACCGCGCCATTCCTGACGCAATACGCCATTGCTGTCGATCAGGAACGTGCTGCGATCCACGCCCATGTATTCCTTGCCGTACAGCTTCTTCAACTTGATCACGTCAAACAGCTGACAAAGCGCTTCTTCCTTGTCACTGATCAGCTCGAACGTAAACGCCTGCTTGGCCTTGAAGTTCTCGTGGGATTTCAGGCTGTCGCGGGAAACGCCGAACACTTCGGTATTGGCTGCTTTGAAGGCTTCAAGCTGGTCGCGAAAACCCTGGCCTTGAGTGGTGCAGCCCGGCGTGCTGTCCTTCGGATAGAAGTAGATCACCACCTGCTTGCCTTTGAGTGCCGCCAGGCTGACGGTTTGCCCGCTGGTGGCGGGGGCTTCGAAGTCGGCAACCGGTTGATCGATGGCAACGGCCATGAAAGCTTCCTTACATTGGGTTTTGTGGGCGCCACGGTTCGATCAGGGCATCCAGGTTCAGCGCGTCGGCGAAATCCAGGAACTGATCGCGCAACCAGCTGATCTGCACGCCGGCCGGCAGGGTCACGGTGAAGGTGGCATTGAGCATGGTGCCGCCGGTTTGCGGAGCCTGATACGTGTCGCAGGTCAGGTTTTCCAGCTCGACGTTGTGGTCCATGAAGAACTGGCACAGCTCGTTGATGATGTCCGAGCGGTAAGCCGAACTGACATAAGCGACGTACGGCAGGGCCTGGGGACGGTTCTCCAGGGCCGCGCTGCGCACCACGTTGACCGTGAATGCGTGCCGTTTTGCCAGTACTGGCAGGCTGCCTTCCAGGCGTGCCAGGGCGTCCCAGCTGCCGGAGACTTCGAGGACCAGCGCACTGCACTCGCCGTGACGGGTCAGGCGAGAGGTGACCACGGCGCAGCGGTTTTCATGGCTGGCGCGGCACAGGACGTTAGTCAGCTCCATGGGGTTGGCGCCGAGGGCACTGATGACAAGGAATTGTTCGCGAACTGTGGGGGTGGACATGCAGCATTCCTAAAGCGATGAGCGGTCGGTACTTCTATCGGCTTGTTTTGCCGGGGGCGAGCCTGCGGATGCGAATTCAGAAAGTCCCGGGCGCAGGTTGCAACGTGCTCCAGTATGGCAGGAGCGGGCGGTGGCAACGCTGGAATGGGGCTTGTGATGCCGAAAATGGAGGCTCAAACCCGACGTACGAGCTTGTCAGTACCGATCAAAGTCTGAAGGGTAGCGAAAAGCGACGCCAAGGGGAATGGCGGCAGCGCAGTACTTCGCTTGTACAAGCATCTTGGCGCCAGTACCATTACGGCTCTCTTTTTCCGGCAGGAGCGGTTGCATGATTGCGGGCAGTATGGTGGCACTGGTCACACCCATGGATGCACAAGGTAATCTCGACTGGGACAGCCTGAGCAAACTGGTGGACTTTCACCTGCAAAACGGCACCCACGCCATCGTGGCGGTCGGCACTACAGGTGAATCGGCCACCCTCGATGTGAACGAACACATCGAAGTGATCCGGCGCGTAGTGAAGCAGGTCAATGGTCGCATTCCGGTGATCGCCGGTACCGGCGCAAACTCGACGCGCGAAGCCATCGAGCTGACCACTAACGCGAAGAACGCCGGCGCCGACGCCTGCCTGCTGGTCACGCCGTACTACAACAAGCCGACCCAGGAAGGCTTGTACCAGCACTTCAAGGCCATCGCCGAAGCCGTCGATATCCCGCAGATCCTCTACAACGTGCCTGGTCGCACCGCGTGCGACATGCAGGCCGAGACCGTGATCCGCCTGTCGACCGTCAAGAACATCATCGGCATCAAGGAAGCCACCGGCGACCTGAAGCGTGCCAAAGCCATCATCGACGGTGTCAGCAGCAATTTCCTGGTGATCTCCGGTGACGATGCCACCGCAGTCGAGCTGATCCTGCTGGGCGGCAAGGGTAATATTTCGGTCACCGCCAACGTCGCCCCGCGCGAAATGGCCGACCTGTGCATCGCGGCCCTGAACGGCGATGCCGAGAAGGCGCGTGCCATTCATGAAAAGCTGATGCCGCTCAATAAAACCCTGTTTATCGAATCCAACCCTATCCCCGTGAAATGGGCGCTGCATGAAATGGGCTTGATGCCGGACGGTATCCGTCTGCCGCTCACCTGGCTCAGTGCCGAATGTCACGAACCGCTGCGCCAGGCCATGCGCCTGTCCGGCGTCCTGGTTTAATTGAGGAAGTACTACGCATGAAGCGAATGGCCGGACTTTCCGCACTTGCCTTGATTATCTCCAGCACCAGTGGCTGCGGATGGATCTGGGGCCCGGAAGGTTATTTCCGTGACCGTGGTAGTGATTACCTGGAAGCGCAACAGACTGCACCGATGCAACTGCCACCGGATGTCAGCACCGCCAAGCGTCTGGACCCGCTGTTGCCGATCCCGCGCAACGTGGCCGATGACACTGCCAAGGGTGAGTATGTCGTTCCTCGGCCACAGCCATTGTCGGCCGGCGCTGACGCCAGCGCTTACTCCCTGCAGAAGAGCGGCGATTCGCGCTCCATCCTGGCGCAAAACCCGCCTGCAGAAGCCTGGCCAGTGGCCGTGCAGTTCTTCCAGGACAACGGTTTCCGTCTGGATGAACAGCGTCCGCAAACCGGCGAATTCACCACAACCTGGCAACATTCGGACGAACTGTCGGCAGCCATGGCCAAGCGCCTGAGCGCGGCAGGTGTCAGCACCGATAGCGAGATCCGCGCTCGGGTGCGTGTCGAGCCAGGTGTGCAGCGCAACACCAGTGAAATCTATGTGGTCACCGCCGAACGTCCTGCCGGCAGCACCGCCGACGTGGCCTTCACCAATCGTTCGGTCAATACCGGCCTGGACGCGGCACTGGTCGACGACATGCTCGCGAGCATGAGCCGCATCTCGGAGAAGGGCGGTTCGGTCTCCATGCTGGCCTCCCGTGACTTCGACACGCCGAGCCGTGTCAGCCTGAACGTCGATGGCAGTGGCAACCCTGTCCTGAACGTCGGCTCCGACCTGGATCGTGCCTGGTCGAGCGTCGGTCGTGCACTGGAGCAGGGCGAGTGGCGTGTTGAAGACATCAACCGCAGCCTGGGCCTGTACTACATCAACCTGGCTGAAAAGGCCGAGAAGAAAGACGACAAGCCAGGCTTCTTCAGCAGCCTGTTCGGCAGTGCGCCGAACAAGGAAGAAGTTGAAGCCCGCGCCGAGCGTTATCAGGTTCGCCTGAGCAAGGTGGGCGATAGCGTTCAGGTCACTGTCGAGAAGAACATCAACACCGTGGCGCCGGCTGACGTGGCGCGCAAAGTGTTGACCGTGATTCAGGACAATCTGGGCTGATCACATGCGTTTTGCCGTTCTCGGCAGCGGTAGCCAAGGGAACGGCACGCTGATAGCCAGCGCTGATACGTACGTGCTGGTGGATTGTGGTTTTTCCCTGCGGGAAACCGAAAAACGCCTGCTGCGCCTGGGTGTGAACCCTGCGCAGCTGAGCGCGATACTCGTGACCCACGAACATGCCGACCACGTGCATGGCGTGGGTTTGCTGTCTCGGCGCTACAATCTGCCTGTCTACCTCAGTCGCGGCACCTTGCGCGGGATGCGCAAACCCGTCGAACCCGCGGGCTTTCTGGCGGGCGGTGAGCAACTGCAGATCGGCGACTTGAGCATTGGCGTCATTGCCGTGGCCCACGATGCGCAAGAACCGACGCAATTTGTATTCAGTGACGGTCAGCGGCGCTTCGGCCTGTTGACCGACCTGGGCTCGTATTGCAGCAGGGTACTGGACGGCTATCGGGATCTCGATGCATTGATGATCGAGGCCAACCATTGCCGTGACAGGCTGGCTCGCGGTCACTACCCGTACTTTCTCAAGCAGCGGGTGGGCGGTGAACTGGGACATTTGAACAACCATCAGGCGGCATTCCTGGTGGCCGAGTTGGGCTGGCAAGGCCTGCAACATTTGGTCCTGGCCCATCTGAGCAGCAAGAACAACCTGCCGCAGCTGGCCCGGCAATGTTTTGTCGACACCCTCGGGTGCGACCCGGACTGGCTGCAACTGGCCGATCAAGATTCAGGGCTCGACTGGCGACATATCGCCTAGCCCATCTACTTAGCAAGCGGAGCCCATCATGGAAAAACGTGAAGAACTCTACCGCGGCAAAGCCAAGTCGGTTTACAAGACCGACGACGCTGACCGCTTGATCCTGCTGTTTCGCAACGACACCTCGGCGTTCGACGGCAAGCGCATCGAGCAGCTCGACCGCAAAGGCATGGTGAACAACAAGTTCAACGCCTTCATCATGCAGAAACTCGAAGCAGCCGGCGTGCCGACTCAGTTCGACAAACTGCTGGGCGACAACGAGTGCCTGGTGAAGAAGCTGGACATGATCCCGGTCGAGTGCGTCGTGCGTAACTACGCTGCCGGCAGCCTGGTCAAGCGCCTGGGTGTTGAAGAGGGCATGAAGCTCAACCCTTACACCTTCGAACTGTTCCTGAAGGACGACGCCAAAGGCGACCCGTTCATCAACGAATCCCACGTCGTGGCATTCGGCTGGGGCACCGCTGAGCAACTGGTTCGCATGAAAGAACTGTCGCTCAAGGTCAACGAAGTGCTGACCAAGCTGTTCGACGACGCTGGCCTGCTGCTGGTGGACTTCAAGCTGGAGTTCGGCGTGTTCAGCGACGGCTCCATCGTACTGGGCGACGAGTTCAGCCCGGACGGCTGCCGCCTCTGGGACAAGGACACCAAGAAGAAAATGGACAAAGACCGCTTCCGTCAGGGCCTCGGTGACGTCATCGAAGCCTACGAAGAAGTGGCCAAACGTCTGGGCGTACCGCTTTAACCGACGCAAGCATCTGATAGCACAGAAATATTTCGCGAAAGGGGGTTCGCTTCCGGCGAAAGTGTTGTTATGATGCGCGCCGTTGGAGAGATGCCAGAGTGGCCGAATGGGACGGATTCGAAATCCGTTGTACCTTCACCGGTACCTAGGGTTCGAATCCCTATCTCTCCGCCATACATTGAAAAGCCCCGTTGCTGAAAAGCACCGGGGCTTTTTTTGTTGTGCGTGTCTCGTCCTTCGATCCAGGCTTTCTCCAGGAAATACCCCCTGACACTCAATCACACCCTCCCAAAAAATCCTCCGCTACTCTGTTTTTCGCAGATCACTGATCTGCCGTAACCAGCAATCGCAAGGAGCGAATAATGTATTTTGAGATTTACAGGCAAACCCGTGGCACCGCTCAGCATGGTAAGGGCCAATGGCGGTGGCGTTTGCGGGCGGGGAATCATGAAACGGTTGCCAGTGGTGAGGCTTACGTCAACAAGTCTGACTGCGTGCATGCCATCAGTTTGATCAAGGGGACTTGCGATCAGACCCCGGTCAAGGAGATCTAGGCTTCAGGTGGTGAAGCTGCTCAATCAGAGCAGCTTCGTTTCAGTCGGGCGCTCTCAGTGAGCACTTTCGCATTAAACGCAAATGCTTGAGGCGATTCGCTCAGGTTGCATAGACGGCGATTGCGACACCTCCCTAAACTGTCGGCAGTTAAAGGGCGCGGGGCCAATGGATGAATCGCAACGAACTACGCAAGGCCGACATCAATCTGATGGTGGTGTTTGAAACGCTGATGCTTGAGCGCAATGTCACCAAGGTGGCGAAGAAGTTGTTTCTCGGTCAGCCCACCATCAGTTCGGCGCTCAACCGCTTGCGTACGATGTTCAACGATCCGTTGTTCATTCGCGTCGGTCACCGCATGGAGCCGACGGCGCGGGCCGAGGAGATCTTTCGGCACCTGTCGCCGGCGCTGGATTCGTTGTCGGTGGCATTGAGCCTGACCCACGATTTCGACCCGAGCAGCAGCACGATGACCTTTCGCATCGGTATGTCGGACGATGTCGAATATGCGCTGTTGCCGCCCTTGCTGCGCGCGTTGCGCCAGGAAGCGCCGAAGGTGGTGTTCGTGGTGCAGAGTGTCGATTACTGGCGCATTCCCGACTTGCTGGCGGCGGGCGATATCACGGTCGGTATCACCCAGACGCGCGGTCTGCCGGCCAACGCCAAACGCAAATTGTTGCGGCACATCCATCCTTCCGTGCTGCGTGCCGATGCCTCCGATACGCCGCTGACCGTCGATGAATATTGCTCGCGCCCGCATGTGCTGGTGTCTCATATCGCCAATGTCAGCGGTTTTGCCGATGAGTGGCTGGCGCAGATCGGCCGTTCGCGTCAGGTCGTGCTGTCAGTGCCGCAATACAGTTCGTTGCCGGCGTTGCTGGCCGGTACTGACCTGATTGCCAGCCTGCCGGATTACACCGCCGAGGCGATGGCGGCCTCGGGGCAGTTGTTCAAGGAACCGTTTCCGTTCAAGACCCCGACCCTTGAGTTATCCATGGTCTGGCTCAGCCATGTCGACAGCGATCCCGCCGAACGCTGGCTGCGTTCACGACTTGAGGCGTTCATGGGGGAGCGCAATCTGTTCTCGCTGCCCCAATGAACAGGGCAGCACTGTTTTACGCGTACGAGCTTTCCACTGACCTACAGGAGTTACGCCATGCCTCACCTGCACCTGGAATACACCGCCAACTTGCCTGAACTGAACACCGATGTGGCGTTGATGCGGCTTAACAATACGCTGGTGGCCTCCGGTCAATTCGGTGCCGAATTCGACATCAAGAGTCGGGCGGTGAAGGTCGATACGTTCAAGGTCGGCACGGCATTGGCCGAGCGGGCGTTCGTGCATGTGAAGCTGGCGCTGTTGAGCGGTCGCTCGCCGCAGATCAAGCAGCAGCTGTCCGAGAGCCTGCTGGCGGTGGTGAAGGATCTGGGTGAGTGGCCTGCGGGAGTCGACGTCCAGTTGTGTGTGGAAATCCTCGACATCGATCGCGAGTCGTACACCAAGGCCGCCATCGGTCCTTGAATTTCAGCTCATTAGCGGCGCGGCGCAGGCCTTGATGACTTGCCCACGCAACCAGGTGTTGGCGCTGTCCTGATCGACGCTTTGGCTCCAGTGCATGTCGAGGGTGAACCCCGGCAGCCCATTGGGCGCTTCGCGGTGATCGAAGATGGCCTCATTGGCCAGCAATTGCTGGATACGCCGCGGCAGCGTGAGGATCAAATCGGTGCCGGTGATCATCTTCAGTGCCGCACTGTAGCTATTGGCCCGCGCGACAATCTGTCGTTGCCGGGCTTGCTGCGCCAGCCAGCCGTCGACCATATTGGTGGTTGACATCCAGGGTGTCGGAAACACATGCCGGCGCTCGACAAAGGTTTGCAGGCTCAAGCGCGTCTCCAGCGGGGTGGCACGTTGGTCGAAGACGCAAACCAGGTCATCTCTGAGTAGTGTCCTGGTGTTGAAGTCGCCGTGGCTGCGATGAAAGTTCGGGCCGAATCCGATCACCAGGTCGAGGCTGCCATCACGCAATGCCTCGGCCGGGATGTCGGTTTCCAGCTTGTGCATATTGATCATTACCGGCAGATCGGCGAAGGCGAAGTCCTTCAGTAGACGCGGCAGGATCAACTGCTCGAAGTATTCCGGCGCACAAATGTTGAAGGTGACCGGCTGTGAAGTGGGATCGAAGGCTGACGGCCCGGCGTGGCACAGGTTGATACTTTCGATGATCTTCAGTACATGGGGGTACATGCTGCCGGCCTTGTAGGTGGGGCGCATGCCTGTGCGGGTATTGATGAACAGCTCGTCTTCGAAGCTGTTGCGCAGTTTTTTCAGGCAGTAGCTCACGGTGGACTGGCTGACACAAAGCGCCTCGGAGACCTCGGTGACGCTGTTTTGCTCATACACGGCGATGAACACCATGAGGTCCTGCATATCCAGCTTTCTCAGCACGTTACTGTTCAGCATCCATTCCGTCTCGAAGTGCTCGTTGCGCTGACCTGCGCAATCTTGTGCGATTGATCCTAGCGGAATGCAGGAGCGAGGAGAACGTCCTGTCAGTAATCAACTCTGAATCGTGACAGGTATCGCGCGTCGGCTGGACAGCAACAGTGCCAGCATTCCGATTCCGACCAATGCTGCGCCCACCACTTCCAGCGGCATTGGCGACTGGCGCCACCAGAACCAGTGAAACACCGTGATAAACAGCGTGCTCAGATAGATATAGGAAATCACCGAGGACGGGGCGATCACGCCAATGGCTCGGTGCAGCAGCCAGAAAGTCGCCAGGGTGGCGAACAGTGCCAGGTACACCAGCCAGTAAAAATCACTCATAGCCAGCAATGACGCCGAACGCCAGCCGCCACTGAAACCGCAGAACGCCAGCAGAAACAGAGCACCGAACAGCATGTTCCAGAAGGTCATGCCCACCGGTCCGCGCCCCTTGAGGCTGCCGGCCTTGAGTCGCTGGCTCAGGGGCGAATAGAGCGCCAACGCCAGGCAACCAACCCCATACACCGACAATGCATACGGCGAGGGCAGCTCGCCCGGGCCGGTGCCTTTCATCACCAGCAAGACGGCCCCGGCAGCGGCAATCAGCATCGGTGCCACCCGTTGCTTGAGGTGGCTGTCGGGCATCAATACCGCTTCAAAAGCCAGGGTCAGCAAAGGCACCAGGGTGAACATCGTTCCGGTGTTGACCGCCGAGGTGTAGCGCAGCGCCTCGAACAGCGAGCCGAAATACACCGCCAGCAACAAACCGAGCGCGCCATGGCCAAGTAGGCCACGGGCAGTGATGGGGCTATCGCCTTTGATCAGTAGCAGGGGCAAAAACACCAGGGCACAAAACAGCAGACGCAACCCGGTCAGCAGGATCGGGTCGATGGCTTGACTGACCTGCGCCGCAGCGGCAAACGAGGCAGCGATCAGCAAGGCCCAAAGCAACATGCCGGCGTGAGCGAGGGCGAAACCGTTGTGTTTCATGGTGGGATTTTCCTGGTTTGCAGGGATCCGATTAGGCGCGCACCTGCCGGAGGCGGCAAATCAAAAAGTCCACACAGGTATTTGGAAATCAAATACTCCGTTTACAAATAGAGCCAACGGGCTCATTCCCTGAAGGGGAGTTACATTACCCGGGCCTGCACCCTGAACCCGAGCTGAACCATTCTCAAATAAGCTGAAAGTTTCAATTTGTTTTCCAGGTGGCAACTAATCGTTGGCTTATTTTTCACAAAAAATTGATGGTCGGTTGCCTAGAGTTAATGCTGTCGCGGTAAATGAAATTTTCACATTTATCGAAGGCACTTCTTTTCAGGAACAGTCGATCATCATGTTGAAGATTAAAGCCGTGCGCCCGGAGTGGGTGACGCTCATTGCCAGCGCCTTTTTATTGATCGCATTCAACCTGGTGTTGTGGCAACACCTGTTTGAAATCACCGCGGCTGACGGTAAAGGTATCGTCATGCGCATTGCGTTCGGTGCAATGATCCTGGCGGCCTTCAATATAGTATTGACCCTGCTGGCATTCCGGCCTTTCCTGAAGCCGGTCCTGATGTTGCTGTTCATGATCAGCGCCGGCGTTGCGTACTTCATGAGTCAATATGGCGTATTGATCGATGCCGGCATGCTGCGTAACTTCGCAGAAACCAATGTCACGGAAGTGCGTGATTTACTGTCGATAAAGTTGCTTGTGTATATTGTGCTGCTCGGTATTTTACCTGCGTGGTTAGTGTGGAAGACACCAATCAATTACCGTCGCTGGCACCGTGAGCTGTTAAGTAAGGCTCTGGTGAGTATTGCATCGGTTGCCGTCATCGGTGGTGTGGCATTGATTAACTATCAAGGTCTTTCGTCGTTGTTTCGTAATCACCATGAACTGCGTTTGATGCTGGTGCCCAGCAACTACATCGGTGCCTCATTCAATTACGTGGGTGAACAGGTCGCCTCTGCGCAACAACCCTTTGTCAAAGTCGGTGAGGATGCCCAGCGAAACCCCGCCTGGCAAACCCATGGCCGCAAATCCCTGACCGTGCTGGTGGTGGGCGAGAGTGCGAGGGCGGAGAACTTCGGCATCCTCGGTTACGACCGCGATACCACGCCAAAACTTGATAAAGAGGCCGGCCTGATCGCTTTCACGGACGTGCACTCCTGCGGTACGGAAACCGCCGTATCGGTGCCCTGCATGTTTTCCAACATGGGTCGCAAGGATTACAACGCCAGCAAGGCAAAGAATGAGGAAGGTCTGCTGGACGTACTCAAGCGGGCGGGGCTGGATGTGATCTGGCGCGATAACCAGTCGGGCTGCAAGGGCACTTGCGACCGGGTGACACTCGACGATGTCAGTAACCTGAAAGACCCGGCGCTGTGCGCCAACAGTGAATGCCGCGATGAGATCCTGCTGCAAGGACTGCAGCATTTTATCGACAACCTCGATAAAGATACCGTTCTGGTGCTGCACCAGATGGGCAGCCATGGTCCGGAGTATTTCAAACGCTATCCGAAAGAATACGAACGCTTCACCCCGGTCTGTGAAAGTAATGCGCTGAACAATTGCAGTCGCGAAAGTATCGTCAACGGCTACGACAACACGCTGGTGTATACCGACCACGTGCTGTCGACCTTGATCGATCTGTTGCGCAGCAATCAGGACAAGGTTGATACCGCCATGCTGTATCTGTCGGATCACGGTGAATCCCTGGGCGAATACAACTTGTTCCTGCATGGCACGCCTTACATGCTGGCGCCGGAACAACAGAAACATGTGGCCATGCTGGCCTGGTTCTCCGACAGCTATCAAAAGTCGTTTTCGGTGGACACCCATTGCCTGCAGCTGAGCCGGGAAAAACCCCTGAGCCAGGACAACCTGTTTCATTCGATGCTGGGGCTGTTGGAGGTCAACAGCAAGGCTTACAACCAGGATCTGGATATGTTTGCCGGTTGCCGTGGGGCGGTAATCGACGGAGTGTTGGCCAAAGAGTAAAAGCCTTCAGCGCGTCGGTGATGCACTTGTATCGGGCAAATGGCAGCTTTTCCAGCCGTGCGTAAGGTTTTTTCGCTCAAGCTCTTGTTCAGTGGATGCGCGGAAATCGTCGGGGGCGATATATACTGCGGGCCATTCTTCAAGGGAGAGCCGTGTGGCCATCGATATTCACTGGATTCGCGACAACGATAGCCTCGGCCGGTTTTGCGCCGAGTGGCAGCAGTTGCCCTACGTTGCCCTCGACACCGAATTCATGCGGGTCGACACCTTCTATCCGATCGCCGGCCTGCTGCAGGTGGGCGATGGCACGCGCGCCTACCTGATTGACCCGCTGAGCATCGACAACTGGCAGCCGCTGGCCGCGCTGCTGGAAAACCCGGCCGTGGTCAAAGTCCTGCATGCCTGCAGCGAAGACCTCGAAGTTCTGCTGCGCCTGACCGGCAGCCTGCCGGCGACGTTGTTTGACACGCAACTGGCCGCCGCTTACCTGAACCTGGGTTTTTCCATGGGCTATTCGCGGCTGGTGCAGGAAGTGCTCGGCATCGATCTGCCCAAGGGCGAAACCCGTTCCGATTGGCTGCAACGTCCGCTGTCCGAGACCCAGATCAGCTACGCCGCTGAAGACGCCGTGCACCTTGCGGAAGTTTTCGTACAGCTGCGTCCGAAGCTTTCCGACGATAAATATGCATGGGTCCTGGAAGATGGCGCCGAGCTGGTGGCCAACCTGCGCCGCGAGACCGATCCCTATGAGGTCTATCGCGACGCCAAGTTGGCCTGGAAGCTGTCCCGCGCCCAACTGGCCGTGCTGCGTGAACTCTGCGCCTGGCGTGAGACTGAGGCTCGTGCCCGTGACCTGCCGCGCAACCGCATCATCCGCGAACACTCGCTGTGGCCACTGGCGCGCACCCAGCCGGACAATCTCGGCGCATTGGCGAAAATTGAAGACATGCATCCGCGTACCGTGCGTCAGGACGGCGAGTTTCTGCTTGATCTGATCAAGCGCTCTGGCAGTGTGTCGCCAGATCAATGGCCGCCAGCCGTACCGGAGCCGTTGCCGGTAGACGCCGCCGCCCTGCTCAAACAGTTGAAAGCCATCGGCCAGGCCGAGGCCGAGCGCCTGAACATCGCGCCGGAACTGATGCTGCGCAAGAAAACCCTGGAAGCGTTGCTCAAAAGCGGCTTCCCCAATGGTCCCTACCAATTGCCTGATTCGCTGCGTGGCTGGCGCCGCGAATTGATGGGCCAGGCGCTGCTCGACAGCCTGGCCACCGCCGGAGAACAGCCTTGAAACGTATTTGCTCCATCTACCGCAGTTCGAAGAAAAACGAGATGTACCTCTATGTGCTCAAAAGCGATGCACTCGAGCGTGTACCGGAGCCTCTGATGGCCGCCTTCGGCAAAGCCATCCACGCTTTCGACCTGGTATTGACCCCCGAGCGCAAGCTGTCGCGCGAGGACATCACCGTCGTCCTGGAAAACCTCGACAAGCAGGGCTATCACCTGCAAATGCCGCCGGCCGAAGAGGAATACATCGAGCACTTGCCGGAAGAGCTGTTGCGCCGCAACGACCCGATGTAACCGGCAGACAGGCTCTGTTCAGAGCCTTTGTGAAACACTGGAATGATTTTGGCGATGGCCGCGACGACGCGGGGATGCTCCGTCGGCGGCCGTCTGCAGCGTTTTTTGAAAGGTTGAAGCATGCGCGTTCTGATTGCCGAACACGACCACCCTGTGTACGCCCAACTTCTGCGCGAGGCCGCGCCGGAGCTGGAAGTGCTGACCAGCAGTGACTCCGCCGAACTGGCTCGCCAGGCTGCCGAGTGTCCGGTCTGGCTCGGCCAACCCGACCTGCTGGCGACCCTGCTGCGTCAAGGCCACCAGCCACAATGGCTGCAGTCGACCTGGGCGGGGATCACGCCGCTGTTGGCCGACGGTTTGCCACGCCACTATCGCCTGACCCGCGCAGTGGGGATTTTCGGCCAGGTCATGGCCGAATACGTGCTGACCTACATGCTCGGTCACGAGCGTGAAGTGCTGGCAAGGCTGGTCAGCCAGGTCGAGCGCAAGTGGGACAGTCGCCATGGCCAGAGCCTGGCGGGGCGCAAGGTGCTGATCGTCGGCACCGGTGACATCGGGCAGACCGTGGCGCAGTTCCTCGTACCCTTTGGCGTCGAGTTGTACGGCATTGCCAGTGAGGCTCGTGAACAGGCGCCGTTTGTCGAAGTCGGCTCATTGTCCGACTTGCCGCGTTTGGTTGGTCAAGTGGATTACGTGATCAATCTGCTGCCAAATACGCCGAACACCCACGATATCTACAATGCAGCACTGTTCAAACAGTTCAAGCCGACCGGATTGTTCATCAACGTCGGGCGCGGCGTGGCAGTGGTCGATGCAGACCTGGTGGACGCTTTGAAAGAAGGCCATCTGGTGGGGGCGGTGATCGATGTCTGCCGTCAGGAGCCACTGCCGCAGCGTCATCCGTTCTGGACGGCCTGGGGCCTGCTGCTGACTGGCCACAGCTCGGCACCGACGTCGCCATCCTTGATGGTGAAGCTGTTTGTCGAGAACCTGCGGGCGTATCAGGCGGGTGAGGCGTTGCGCGGGGAAGTGGATTTCGAACGCGGGTATTGATCTGCTGGCTTGAATGTTATGCAAAACCTGTGGGAGCGAGCCTGCTCGCGAAGGCGGTGTGTCAGTCGATGAT